>NZ_JBFUGK010000010.1:0-132955 GCF_056402935.1 Polaromonas sp. P3_B1 | reverse complement strand
GCCGGTGGCCTCGTTGTAGGCCTTGACGGTGGTGACCTGGTTGCCCTGTTTGTACTGGGTGATGTGGCCCTGGGCATCCATGGCCAGAACTTCGTAGCTGACGGTCTGGGTAAAACCGCCGGTGCCACCGCCGTTGACCTGCTTTAAATAACCCGTGGCGCTGTAGACATAGCTGGCCTGGTAGCCAGTGGGCCAGGTTTTGCTGGCCATGCGGCCGGTATTGGTGTCATAAACAACGCTGACGACGGCCGGGGTGCTGGGGTTGTCCAGCACGGTGGAAGTGCTGCTTGCGCGGCCCAGGCTGTCATAGGTGTGCACGCGCTTGTAGCCGTTGTCGGCCTTGGCTTCGCAGAGTTTGCCAACGCCCTTGCCGCAGGCGGTGCCGTCGAACTTGGTGTCATAGCTCCACTGGCTCACCAAATCGGGCTCGGTGCGCTGGGTCATGCGGCCCAGGCTGTCATACACCATGGTGACGCTTTGGCCCAGACTGTCGCGTTGCCAGACGAGTTCGCCAAAGACGTTGTAGCGGTACTCCCAGGCACCCATGGCAGGGTCGGCCATGCTGGTCTTTTGCCCGCGCTGGTTGTAGGCCATCGTGGTGATGGAGCCTGCTGCATTGGTCTGCAGCAGCTGGCCCAGGGCGTCGTAGGTGTAGGTGAGGATATTGCCCTGGGTGTCGGTGACCTGGGCGACCTGGCCCTGGGCGTTCTTGGTGGTGGTCTTGGTCTGGCCCTTGCTGTTGGTGGTGACCGTGACGAGGCCGCTATAGCTGATGGTGGTGACGGCTAAGCCGCCTGTGGCATCCGGGTCTGGCGATTCTTCCCGGGTGACGCGGCCCAGCGCGTCGTAGGTGTAAGTCGCCCAGTAGGCGGTGCCGCCTGTGAGTTTGTAGAGGTTGGATTTGCGGGAGACTCGGCCCAGGGCGTCGTATTCGGTGTCTTGCACCAGGGTGGGGGCAGTGCCTGCGCCGTCAAAGCCGGCCGTCTGGCTGCGTACGATGCGGTTCAGGGTGTCATAGTAGGAACGCTTCTCGGGGGCGCTCACAGCCGCATTGGCGGCGTAGCTTTGCTCGATGGCGACCCAAACAATCGTGGCACCGCCTATGGGGCCGGGGCAGCTGATGCCGGCGTCGGTGCACAGCTTGTAGGCCCAGGTGGTGTAGGTGCCGTCGGCGCGGGTTTCCTTGGATTTACGGCCAAAGCCGTCGTATTCCCACTGGGTGGCCAGGCTGTTGGGGCCGGTCAGGCTTGAGGTAGCGCCGAAACGGGCGTCGTAAGCCTTGGTTTCGCTTTGGCCCAGGACATTGCTGGTGCTTAAGGGAAAGCGGCCATCAGTGCCGAAGTTGCTGGTGGTGGTGCGGGGCGTTGTCGCGCTGGAGATCGCATAACCTGTTGCACCGGCACAGGCCGACGTGGTGACACCGGTCTTGTTGCCGAAGGTGTCGTAGCTGTAGCTGGTCTGCAAGCAGTCATTGGGGCTGTCGGGTTCGACCACTTCCTTAGTGAGCAGGCCAGTGGCGTCGTATTCAAAACTGCTGGCGCGCACCTTGGTGTCGGCCCAGGTCGTCTGGCCCCAGGCTAGCGCGGCCAGCAAGGTGATGGCTGCAAAGCTTTTATGGATCCTGTGGATTTGGTGATTCATGGTCCCTGCCCTCTTGATTTGCTTGTTGGCTTATTGCTTCTGCTTGCTACTTGTATTGCCTGGCTTGCGCTTACGGCGCGGTGCTGGTGACGGTCGCCTTCTTGAGCCGGCCCAGTATCCAGTTGCCGCTGCCGGTGTTGGCGGGCCAGTATTCGTTGACGGTGGTTTTGCCCGCGCCTGCGCTGTTTGTCACGCTGATCTGTGTCGGGTCACCATACTGCGGGCTCTGGCCGTACTGGTAGGTGTTGGTGACCGTGGGGTATGGAGTGC
The DNA here is from genome assembly GCF_056402935.1 of Polaromonas sp. P3_B1. Classification (NCBI taxonomy): domain Bacteria; kingdom Pseudomonadati; phylum Pseudomonadota; class Betaproteobacteria; order Burkholderiales; family Comamonadaceae; genus Polaromonas; species Polaromonas sp. P3_B1. The sequence continues at coordinate 131,044 of NZ_JBFUGK010000010.1, read as the reverse complement.
CACCCAGGTCCCAGCTTTCTTCCACGCTCTGGCTGGGGTAGACAAAGGTCGTGCCCGTGGCTGAACCTGTACTCTGCGCATAGGTATTGGTGGTGCGTTTGAGCACGCCCTCGTTGCCCGAGCCGGCCAGGCGTGTCTCGCTCCTGGCCACGCTGCCCGTGAAAGGCCAGCTCTGATTGAACTCGGTATAGCTCTCGATGTTGTTCGAAAGGCTCTTTGACTTCATCCAGCGGAAACCCAGCATGCCCCGGCCTGTACCCTGCTCTGCCTTGAGGCCACCGTAGCTGTATTGCGTGGTCGTTGTGCCGCCTATGCCGTTGCTGCCATCCACAGAAGAGACGATATACATCGGGAACTGGAGATCCACCTTCGGATAGGCCGAGGCGCTGGCACCGGTGTCCTTGATGTAACCGGAGTTCATGGATGCCGCCAGCAGGGTCTTGTGAGTGACTTGCTGCATGAGGTTTGACCCCACGCTGACGGTTTTGACGTTGTCAGAGGGACCGTGCGCAAACTGGGACACATAATGGTTCCCGCCGCTGTGGGCCCAGTACACCTGGCGGCCGTCACCGAACACATCGACCATCTGCCACCGGTCAAGCGTGCTGAAGGCAAACCAGCTCCAGTTTTGCAAGGTTCCATCCGCATTCAGGCGCGTGGCGTAATGGTTGTTGCCGCTGCGCGTCCAGTAGACCTTGCGGCCGTCGCCGAACAGGTCAACCAGCTGCCACCCGTCGCTGCCCGTGCCGTGCCCGCCAGACCACGTCCAGCTCTGGCTTGTTCCATCCGGGTTCAGGCGCGTCCCCATGTGGGTGCCGCCGCTGCGCGTCCAGTACACCTGCCGGCCGTCGCCAAACAGGTCCGCCAGCTGCCATCCGTCAGGGTGAACGCCATGGCCGCCCGACCACTCCCAGTTCTGGGTGGTCACAGCTTGCGTTGCGCGATCCATGGTCAGCGCGGTGGCGGCATGAATGCCACCCCTGTGCGTCCAGTACACCTGCCGCCCGTCGCCAAACAGGTCCGCCAACTGCCATCCGTCAGGTTGGGCGCCTTGGCCGGAGCGCTCCCAGTTTTCCGATGTTCCATCCTGGTTGAGGCGGGTAAACATATGGGTGACACCGCTGTGCGTCCAGTACACCTGCCGGCCGTCGCCGAAGACATCGGCAAATTGCCAACGCTCGCCGACACCGAAGCCGGTCCAGGTCCAGTGCTGCGCGGTTCCGTCCGGATTGAGGCGCGTCGCATAGTGCTGGCTGCCGCTGTGGGTCCAATACACTTTTCGGCCGTCGCCAAACAGGTCAACCAGCTTCCAGCCGTCACTGCTGACGCCATGCCCGGACCAGGTCCAGCTCTGCGAGGTACCATCCGCGTTAAGGCGAGTCGCGTAATGCTGGCCTCCGCTGTGGGTCCAGAAGACCTGCCGGCCGTCGCCGAACAGATCGGCCATTTCCCAGCCATCGGCACCATTGCCATGCCCTCCCGACCACGCCCAGTTCTGTACCGTGGCGTCGGGTTTGAATGCGGTGGCATAGTGCATCCCGCCCTGGTGCGTCCAGAAGACCTTGCGCCCATCCCCAAACAGGTCGGCAAATGCCCACCCATCAGACTGGGCGCCATGGGCGGACCAATTCCAGTTCCAGGGATCGGTGGTGATGTCGTTATAGGCAAAGCTGTGAGGCGCCAGGCACCCACCGGCACCCGCACATTCCTTGACTGAAGCCAGCCTCGAACGGTTTGTGGAAGCGCTGGACTCAAAAGTCATCTGGTAGTCTTTCACCAGCGTGCTGTTGAGATAGGTCTTGATGCTTTTGAGCCGCTTGTCTAGACGAACTACGCTGCGCTGCACATAACGGGGCTGGATGTCGGTACGCGCCTCATAGCTGAATACGACGGACGCGGCACCGCCGGCATAAATAATGCTCGTGGGCTCGAAAGAGCCGGTGGCATTGTCTTCGTTGTAGACCACCGTGAGCGTGTTGCCTTTGACGTCCGTGATTTTGCTGAGAGCCCAGGTCAAGACGGCGTTCTTTCCTTGCGCTTCGATTCGGGAGTCGGCCGTGGTGCCGAACTCCAGGGTCAGTCCGGCCTTGGTCTGAACCTTGAAGCTCAATGGCCCGGTGTAAGACGCGGAACTCGAGTTGTCTCCGCCCAAAGCGGTCACCAGCGCAAAGCTGTCGAGCTCCGTGCGGTATACGCTAGCGGCGGCACCATAACTGCCCTCAGCCAGAATCAGCTTGGCCCCATCCAGGCAAAAGTGATCGGTCGCGTCAAGCTGAATGCCGGCGCGCGATCCCTCGGTGGCCATGATCTTGGGACAACGTGTGACGGCGCTCAAACCACCCAAACTCCAGCCCACGCCCAGCAAGCCATTGCCGCCCTGGCTGTTGTAACTGAGTTCAAGCTTGGGTTCCATACCGGCGACCCCGGGGGGGACCTGGATGGGAATCCGGTAAGTAGCCGCGCCCGATTCATTGACCGAAAACTGGCCGGTCATGTTGCCCGCGACCATGGTGGTCTGGGCCTGAGCCAAAGTAAGCCCAGCGCCCAGCAACCACAGAGTCGCGCAGCGCAATACTTTGCCGTGTCTAGCGTGCATTTCCCACCCTCGTTTTGATTGGCTCTTAGCTTTTTTTACTTGCCGTCGACTGTATCCGATCACGGTTACGGCGTCACACTGGTCACGGTGGCTTTTTTGAGCCGCCCCAGTATCCAGTTACCGCTTGCGGTGTTGACCGGCCAATATTCATTCACGGTGCTCTTGCTCCCGCCTGCGTTGTTGGTCACACTGATCTGCGTCGGGTCACCGTATTGCGGACTCTGGCCATACTGGTAGACGTTGGTCACGATGGGGTATGAAGCACCGCCCAGGTCCCAGCTTTCCTCAACACTTTGGTTGGGATAAACAAAGGTAATACCCGCAGCAGACCCTGCACCTTGGGCGTAGCTGTTGGTTGTACGTTTAAGCACACCTGCGTTGCCCGAACCGGCCAGCCTCGTTTCGCTTTTGGCGACACTTCCCGTCAAGGGCCAGTTCTGATTGAACTCCGTGTAGCTTTCGACGTTGTTTGCCAGGTTCTTTGACTTCATCCACCGGAAGCCCAACATGCCCCGGCCCGTGCCGAGCTCAGCTTTCAAGCCACCGTAGCTGTACTGCGTGGTGATGACGCCGCCTATGCCGTTGCTTTGGTCAACCTCGGTAACAAGATATCCAAATGCCTTGATGTTGAAAGTGGAGGCTCCCGGGCTTGCGGTGTCAGGTGTATTGACGCCTGTTTTACTCGCAGGCTTGTACCTCACAGCTGTTGTAGAAAAACCGTCGGAGATAGACGTCAAGGCAAAGCTGCTTTCAGGCCTCTTCCAGACCGAGCGATACGCAGTACCGTTGGCAAAAAGATACCTTGGGTAGTCGGCAATGCCATCACCATCGATATCAATGATCTGCATGCCTTCACCGTCCAGCCCGCGCGACCAGAGCGGATACGGAGGTGCAAACTGGGGCGCTTCAAGCCAGCCGCTCCCCGTGTTGAGCCAGGCGGTCTTGTACGACACCCCATTGGCGACAAGGTACCGGACAATATCCACCAGCCCGTCGCCGTTGACGTCGACAAACTGCATGCCCTCGTTGTCAAGGCCGCGCGAATAAATCGGATAGGGCGGCGCGAACTGCGGCGCCTCCAGCCAGCCATCTCCGGTATTGAGCCAGGCGGTTTTGTGGCTTACCCCGTTTACAAACAGGTGACGCACCATATCCACCAAGCCATCGCCGTTGATGTCGACAAACTGGATGCCTTCGTTGTCTCCACCCCGGCTCCATAACGGATAGGGAGGTGCGTACTGCGGCGCCTCCTGCCAGCCATTGCCCGTGTTCAACCACGCCGTTCTATATATGTCTCCACCAACCTGCAGGTACCGCACGATATCCACCAGGCCGTCACCGTTGACATCGACAAATTGCATTCCCTCGTTGTCGAGCCCCCGCGAATAGATGGGATAGGGAGGCGCATACTGCGGCGCCGACTGCCACCCATTTCCCGTATTGAGCCAGGCACCTTTGTAACTATTCCCATAGGCAAAAATATGGCGGACGATGTCGACCAGGCCGTCTCCATTGACGTCAACAAACTGGATTCCTTCGTTGTCATACCCGCGCGAATAAATCGGATAAGGCGGCTCGTACTGCGGAGCCTCTTGCCAACCGGCTCCGGTATTGAGCCAGGCATTTTTGTAAATCGTGCCGTCGACCCAGAGGTTGCGAACAATATCGACCATTCCATCGCCGTTCACGTCGACGAACTGCATTCCCTCATTGTCGAGGCCGCGTGACCAGGTGGGATAGGGAAGATTCAACGCAGGCGCTTCTTCCCACGTGGTTTGCGGCAAGGCATAGGCAAACTGCAGGGGTGCGAAACACGTGGATGCACCGTCGCACTTTTTGATGGCAGCGACCTTGGGGCGGACCGTCCCAGCAGCAGTCGCGTAGGAAATTTCATAGGCGGCACTTAGATTATTGCCCTGGTAGGCACCCAGTGTTTTGAGGCGCACCTGGTTTTTCACGAGGCTTCCCGCGGCATACAACGGAACTACGTCCGGCCGCGACTCATAAACAAACCGGACAGAATTGCTTGCCGCCTGACCAGCGGCCGCATTGCCCGAGTAATCGATCCGATTTGGATAGAAGTCCCCATTGGCGCTGTCTTCAACGTAGCTAAACGTCATGAAGTTGGTCTTGACGTCGCTGATTTTGTTGACGGCCCAGACCCTGACGGTAGGCTTGCCCTGAGCCTCAATCCTGGAGTCGGCCGTGTTGCCGTATTCCATCGTCAGCCCGGCCTTGGTCTGTACCGTGAAGGAGGCCACGCCGTTGCCTGCAGTTCCCGAGGCGATGATCCGGCTGAAGCTGTCCAGCTCGGTTCTGTATTCGCTGCCAGCTGCTCCGTAGGTGCCGGATATCAGAATCAGCCTCTGCCCGTCCATGCAGTAGCGGTCATTCATGCTGAAGTTCACGCTGCCCTTGACGCCGTCCTGCGCCACGGTTTTGGGACAGCGGCCGATAGCGCTCAAGCCACCGAGGCTCCAGCCCGTGCCCAGCAGGCCGTTGCCGCCCTGGCTGTTGTAGCTCAATTCAAGTTTGGGCTCCATGCCTGCAACACCAGGCGAAACCTGGATGGGAATCCGATAAGTGGCGGCGCCGGATTCGTTGACCGCGAACTGTCCGGGCACGGTGCCCGCGACAGTGATGGTCTGGGCCATCGCGGGGATAAACGCCAGCGCACCTGACCAGCACAGTGTGGCGCCCAGCAATGTATTGCGGAATTTTGTTTGCTGCATCCCTGCCCTCTTTTTGCTTCTTTGTTTGACTGCCGCCGTTCTTGTTATGGACTAACGCTGGTCACAGTGGCTTTCTTGAGCCGGCCCAGTATCCAGTTGCCGCTGCCAATATTGGCCGGCCAGTATTCGTTGACGGTGGTCTTGCCCGCGCCCGCGCTGTTGCTCACGCTGATCTGGGTCGGGTCGCCGTACTGCGGGCTCTGGCCATACTGGTAGCTGTTGGTGACCGTGGGGTATTGGCTGCCACCCAGGTCCCAGCTTTCTTCGATGCTCTGGCTGGGGTAGACAAAGGTCGTACCGGTGGCCGAGCCTGTGCCCTGAGCGTAGCTGTTGGTGGTGCGCTTCAAGACGCCGGCATTGCCCGAGCCGGCCAGGCGGGTTTCGCTCTTGGCGACGCTGCCCGTAAACGGCCAGTTCTGGTTGAACTCGGTGTAGCTTTCGATGTTGTTCGCGAGGCTCTTTGACTTCATCCACCTGAAACCAAGCATGCCCCGGCCCGTGCCGAGCTCGGCCTTCAAGCCGCCGTAGCTGTATTGGGTGGTGCTTGTGCCGCCAATGCCGTTACTGCCCGCGACCGTGCTCACCACGTACTGCGCGTACTGCAGGTCCAGCTTCGGATACGCCGCGGCGTTGGGTGCCGTGTCTCTGGTGTAAACGGCGCTGTTCGTCAAGAGGCCATAAGTCCAAGTGGTATTTTTACCCACACTGTCGGTGACACCGGTCAACACGCCTGTCGCCGACGTGGACGGCATCTTGGTTCTCACGGTCAATCCGATGCCCGGCCCGCCATTGAGCCAGTAAATCAAATCCGTTTTACCGTCGCCGTTGACGTCGCCGGTGGAAATACCATAGCCACCGACACCGTCGCCCATGACTTGTTCATAGCCAGTGAAGGTGCCATCGCCATTGGATATTTTGCTTCTTACCGTGAGGCCAATACCCGGACCCGCATCGAACCAGTAAATGAGGTCACTCTTGCCATCGCCGTTGACATCGGCCGCGGTAATGCCGAATGTCTCCATCACCGTATCGCCCAGTTGCTGTGAGTAAGCACTGAATGTGCCGTCACCATTTGACATCTTGACCCGAACGTTCAGGCCTACGCCCGGACCACCATTGAGCCAGTAAATCAGGTCGGTTTTGCCGTCGCCATTGATGTCACCCGTCGTGATGCCGTAGGTGCCACCCACACCATCGCCTTGCACTTGCTGATACCCGGTAAACGTGCCGTCACCATTGGACATCTTGGTCCTTATCGTCAAGCCGTAGCCAGGGCCCGCATCAAACCAGTAGATCAGATCGGTCTTGCCATCGCCGTTGACGTCGCCCGTGGTGATGCCATAGGTGCCGCCCACACCGTCCCCCAGCTGCTGCTGGTAACCGGTAAATGTGCCGTCGCCATTGGACATCTTGACCCGCACAGTCAGGCCAATACCAGGACCGCCGTCAAACCAGTAGATCAGGTCGGTCTTGCCATCGCCGTTGACGTCACCTGTGGTGATGCCATAGGTACCGCCCACACCGTCCCCAAGCACTTGTTCATACGCTGTAAAGGTGCCGTCGCCATTGGACATCTTGGTCCTCACGGTCAGGCCAACGCCGGGGCCGCCGTGGTACCAGTAAATCAGGTCGGTCTCGCCGTCGCCGTTGACGTCCCCACTGAGGACGCCGTAGGTGTCAAAAATCGTGTCCCCCAGCTGCTGAACATAGCCGGTGAATGTGCCATCGCCGTTGGACATCTTGGTTCGCACGCTCAGGCCGATGCCCGGCCCGCCGTTGAGCCAATAAAGCAGGTCGGTCTTGCCGTCGCCGTTGACGTCACCGGTCATGAGGCCGCGGGCATCGCCGATCCCGTCACCCAGTGCCTGGGAATACGCGCTGAAAACCGGCTCTCTGAAGTTGGTGTTCTGCAGCGTCAAAGGCGGCAGGCACTGGGTTGCCGTGCATTCGGAAACGGATGCGAGCATGCTCTTGGTGGGTGCCACCGACTGCGCCATATACGCCAGGCGGTAGTCCTTGACCAGCGATGCTCCGTTGAACATCTTCAAGTTGGTCAGGCGCTTGTTGACCTTGATCACCGAGCCCGCCTGGTAGCCAGTTTCCACGTCCAGTCGGGGCTCATAGCTCAGTTGCACGGACTGGGTGCTTGCCACGCCCATTGCCGCGTTGCCGCCGTAGTCGATACGGTTCGGCGTGTAATTGCCAATGACATTTTCTTCGCTATAGCTGAACGTCATGAAGTTGGTCTTGACGTCGCTGATCCTGTTGATGGCCCAGACGCGTACGGTGGGCTTGCCTTGCGCTTCAATTCTGGAGTCAGCCGTGTTGCCGTACTCCATCGTGAGACCGGCCTTGGTCTGCACCGTGAACGAGGCCACACCGTTGCCGGCGGCCCCTGATGCGACGATCTTGCTGAAGCCGTCGAGTTCAGTGCGGTATTCACTGCCGGCAACACCGTAGCTGCCGCTGACCAGGATTAGCCGTTGGCCGTCCAGGCAGTAGCGATCATTCATGTCAAAGTTGACGCTGCCTCTGAAGTTATCCTGGGCCAGGGTTCGTGCGCAGCGGGTGATAGCGCTAAGCCCGCTCAAACTCCAGCCCATGCCCAACAGACCGTTGCCGCCCTGGCTGTTGTAGGCCAGTTCAAGCTTGGGCTCCATGCCAGCAACGCCGGGCGGAACCTGGATCGGAATCCGGTAAGTGGCCGCGCCTGATTCGTTGACCGAGAACTGGCCGGGCGTGACGCCCGCGACCGTGGTGGTCTGGGCCTGGGCCAAGCCCAATCCGGCGCCCAGCAGCCACAGAGCCGCGCAACGCAATACCTTGCTGTGTCTGGCGTACATCCCTGCCCTCGTTTTTAATTTCTTGCTTTTACTCGCCGTCGACTGTATCTGATCAAAGCTACGGCGTCACGCTGCTGGCCGTTGCTTTTTTGAGTCGGCCCAAGATCCAGTTTCCGCCCGCGGTGTTGACCGGCCAATATTCATTCAAGGTGGTCTTGCTCCCGCCAGCGTTGTTGGTCACGCTGATCTGAGTCGGGTCGCCGTACTGCGGGCTCTGGCCATATTGGTAGGCATTGGTCACGGTGGGGTATGCAGTGCCGCCCAGGTCCCAGCTTTCTTCAACACTTTGGTTGGGATAAACAAAGGTAGTACCCGCAGCCGACCCTGCGCCTTGGGCAAAGCTGTTGGTTGTACGCTTGAGCACACCGGCGTTGCCCGCGCCGGCCAACCTTGTTTCGCTCTTGGCCACGCTTCCCGTCAAGGGCCAGTTCTGGTTGAACTCGGTGTAGCTTTCGATGTTGTTGGCCAGGTTCCTGGACTTCATCCAGCGAAAGCCCAGCATGCCGCGGCCTGTTCCCTGCTCCGCCTTTAACCCGCCGTAGTTGTATTGCGTGGTTGTGGTTCCGCCTATGCCGTTGCTGCTGGTAACGCCACTCACCACATACATCGGGAATTGCAAATCGACCCGCGGGTACAAAGAGCCCCCATCTTTGGCATAAACAGATGAATTGGTCAGAGGGGTATTTTCAATTTTCATATCCAGAACCATGCCCTGCGACACGCTGCTCAGCAGATCCGGCCGGCCATTACCACCAGAAGCAAAGTGGCTGCTTGCCGATCCGACGAGATACAGGTCGGTCACGCCATCCCCGTTGTAGTCACCAGGGTAAATATTGAACGTCCCTTTCCAGTCGTTATTCACCACGGTCTGAAAACACATATTGGGGTTGTCAGTGGTCAGGTTGGTACCCGAGCAAAAATAGCTTCCTGTTCCAGCGTTTCCCACCAAATAAAGATCCGTCATGCCATCCCCGTTGTAGTCACCCGGGTAAATATGAAAAGAGTCCTTCCAGTTATTGTTTGCCACAGTCTGAACACAGTTGCTGAGACTGTTGGCTTCAGCAACAGCTGGTCCTGGACAAAATAGACTGTTGACCGCCCCCACGTAGTACAGGTCGGTTATGCCGTCACCGTTATAGTCCCCCGGGTAAACGTTGTAGTAGTCCTTGAGATTGTTATTAGTTACGGTTTGGGTGCAGGTAATCCATGTGCCTGTACAAAAATGGCTTCCACCGGCCCCGACCAAATAGAGATCGGTAATGCCGTCCCCGTTGTAATCGCCAGGGTAAATGTTGTAGTTATCTTTCCAATTACCTGTCGGCATCTGCACACAATTGCCGAGCATATTCGCTTGAGAAATTGCTGGCCCTGGGCAAAGCAAAGCATAAGCTGTTCCGATGAGATACATGTCGGTGATGCCATCACCGTTGTAGTCCCCGGGATAAACGCCGTAGTAATCCTTGATGTTGTTGCCAACGACCGTCTGGACGCAAACAGGGCTTGTGGTAATCGCCGGGCCTGCACAAAAATAACTTCCAGTCCCAGCGTCTCCAATCAAATAAAGATCTGTGATGCCATCACCGTTGTAATCTCCCGTATAGATTCTGAATTGATCTTTCCAATTATTGTTGGCCACAGTCTGAACACAATTGCTGAGGCTATTGGCTCCGGCAACAGATGGGCCCGGGCAGAATAAACTGTTGACCGCTCCGACGTAGTACATGTCGGTGATGCCATCGCCGTTGTAGTCCCCGGGATAGACGTCGTAATAATCTTTGATATTGTTGCCAGCTACGGTCTGTGTTGCACTGAGTAGGTTGTTCAGCCCTCGTCCACCATCTGACCAGGCAAAATTTTTGGCAACAAAACAGGCCCCGCTTCCGTCGCAATAGTCAATCGAGGAGGCCAATGATCGCGAGGTAGCAGCGCTCGGCGATCCGTAATTCACGCGATAGTTGGCGGCAAGAGTTGCACCGGCATACGTCCGCGCACTGACCAGTCGTTTTTGGGAGGCGATGACACTTCCTCCCAAATACATTCGCACAATGTCCGGCCTTGTCTCGTAGCCAAACTGAACAGAATTACCCGCGGCCTGACCAGCAACTGCATTCCCCGAGTAGTCAATGCGGCTGGGATAAAAATCCCCGTTGGCGTTGTCCTCGGTATAGCTGAACGTCATGAAGTTGGTCTTGACGTCGCTGATTTTGTTGACGGCCCAGGCCCGTACCGTGGCCTTGCCCTGCGCTTCAATCCGCGAATCGGCCGTGTTGCCATACTCCAGGGTCAGGCCGGCCTTGGTCTGCACCGTGAAGGAGGCCACGCCATTGCCGGCGGCCCCTGATGCGACGATCTTGCTGAAGCTGTCGAGTTCAGTGCGGTATTCACTGCCGGCGACGCCGTAGCTGCCACTCACCAGGATCAACCGCTGGCCGTCCATGCAGTAGCGGTCGTTCATGTCAAGGTTGACGCTACCCCTGACACCATCCTGGGCCATGGTCCTCGCGCAGCGGCCTATGGCGCTCAAACCACCGAGGTTCCAGCCCACGCCAAGCAGGCCGTTACCGCCCTGGCTGTTGTAGCCCAGTTCGAGTTTGGGCTCCATACCGGCGACGCCCGGTGGAACCTGGATGGGGATTCGGTAGGTCGCGGCACCTGATTCATTGACCGCGAACTGCCCGGGCATGGTGCCGGCCACTGTGGAGGTCTGAGCCAAGGCAGGGACGGCAGTCATCGCACCAAGCCCGCACAGCACCACTCCCAGCAACGTATCACGAAATTCTCTTTGCATCCCCTGCCCTCTTTTGATTTAGTGTCTTACGGCACGACGCTGGTGACAGTGGCCTTTTTGAGCCGCCCCAGTATCCAGTTGCCGCTGCCGGTGTTGGCGGGCCAGTATTCGTTGACCGTGGTCTTGCCCGCGCCGACGCTGTTGTTCACCCCGATCTGGGTCGGGTCGCCATATTGCGGGCTCTGGCCGTACTGGTAGCTATTAGTGACCGTGGGGTATGGGCTGCCGCCCAGGTCCCAGCTCTCTTCGATGCTCTGGCTGGGGTAGACAAAGGTGGTACCTGTGGCCGAACCTGTGCCCTGAGCATAGCTGTTGGTCGTGCGTTTAAGAACGCCTGCGTTGCCCGAGCCTGCCAGGCGCGTTTCGCTCTTGGCCACGCTTCCCGTCAATGGCCAGGTCTGGTTGAACTCGGTGTAGCTTTCGATGTTGTTGGCCAGGTTCCTGGACTTCATCCACCGGAAGCCCAGCATGCCGCGGCCCGTTCCCTGCTCCGCCTTTAACCCGCCGTAGTTGTATTGCGTCGTCGTTGCGCCGCCAATGCCATTGCTACTGGCGACCGTGCTCACCACGTATTGAGGGTAAATCAGATCTACTTTGGGATAAGCAGCGGCATTTGGAGAGATGTCTTTGGTGTAGACAGTGTTTTGCGTCAGCGGCTGGTACCCAATCGACGTCACCGGGCCCGGAGTTCGAGTGGTCGCGGATAAAAGGTCGGCAATCATTCCGGAGGTACGGCTAATCCATGCCGCGTTGTATCCCCGTGCCATTTGGAACAAGTCGGGCAATCCATCGCCATTGATATCAATCACATGATGTGTATAAAAATTTCCCGCACCAGGTAGAACACTTGAATAAATCCATTCATTGAAATAGCCGTTCCCGGGATTGAGGCTGATATACCCCATGTTGGTGTTGTGGGCCGTATGGACAAGGTCTACCAGCCCGTCTCCATTGACGTCAATGAATTGAGTCTCGTAATCATTGGCCGGGCCGGTTAACCCGGAGTAGTGGCTCCATGCCTGAAAGTTGCCGTCACCGCCATTGATGCTGATGTACAGCGCATTGGTCGTGCGAGACATCTGAACCAGATCCAACAGGCCGTCGCCATTGACATCCACAAAATTTGAGGTGTAGGCGTTGGCGGGGCCGGTCAAACTGGTCAGGTGTGTCCAGGAACTGAAATAGCCGCTTCCCGGGTTGATGCTGACGTATCCCGAATTGGTGTTGCGGGACATATGGACGAGGTCTACCAGTCCATCACCATTCACGTCAACCAGGTAAGAGTCATAGTCGTTGGCGGCACCGGTCAGGCCGTTGATTTGGGTCCACGCCTGGAAATTTCCATTGCCCGGATTAATACTGATAGCCAGCACATTGCCGGTGCGTGAAGTGTGCACAAAATCAGCGATGCCGTCGCCGTTCACGTCCACAAAATAAGAGTTGAAGTTGGCGGCCGAGTCGGCCAGACCGCTTGAATGCGTCCAAGTCTGGAAATTCCCATTGCCTGGATTGATGCTGACCCAAATACCGGTGGTATTGCGGGACACTTGAACCAGATCGGGCAAGCCATCGCCATTCACATCTACAAAATAATGAACATAGCTGTCGGCGGCACCGGTCAAATTGGTGGCGTAGGTCCAGGTTTGAAAACTGCCGTTACCTGGATTGATGCTGATCCAGCCGTTTGCAGAGCCGCGTGCTATTTGAATCAGATCGGGCAAACCATCGCCGTTCAAATCCACCAGTTCATGGGTGTAGCTGTCGACCGCACCGGTCAGGCTGCTCCCGTCATTCCAGTTGGTAAAAATTTCTCCATTGACTGAGTTGCTCCATGTCAAGTCCAGCGGTACCAGACAGACCGGGGAGGCTTGCCCATCGCACTCCTTTATGGACACCAGCCTGGTACGGCTTGTTGAAGGGCTTGGCTGGTAGGCAAGACGGTAGTCCTTGATCACAGCCAAGCCGCTATAAGCTTTAACGGCAATCAGGCGCTGCGTAGATTTATAGACGCTGTATCCCCGGACGCCGCTTACTATGTCGGGTCGTGCCTCATAAACAAACTGAACCGAATTACCCGCGACCTGGCCAGTAGCGGCATTCCCCGAGTAATCAATGCGGCTGGGATAGAAGTCCCCATTGACACTGTCTTCGGTGTAGCTGAACGTCATGAAGTTGGTTTTGACGTCACTGATTTTGTTGATGGCCCAGGCCCTGACGGTAGGCTTGCCTTGCGCTTCAATCCGCGAGTCGGCCGTGTTGCCATACTCCAGGGTCAGGCCGGCCTTGGTCTGCACCGTGAATGACGCCACACCGTTGCCGGCGGTTCCGGAAGCAATAATTCTGCTGAAGCTGTCGAGTTCGGTGCGGTATTCACTGCCGGCTGCGCCATACGTGCCGCTGACCAGGATCAAGCGCTGGCCGTCTAGGCAGTAGCGGTCGTTCATGTCGAAGTTGACGCTTCCTCTGGCACCGTCCTGGGCCAGGGTTCTGGGGCAGCGGCCGATGGCGCTCAGGCCACTGAGGCTCCAGCCCACGCCGAGCAGGCCATTGCCGCCCTGGCTGTTGTAAGTCAGTTCAAGCTTGGGCTCCATACCGGCAACGCCCGGTGGAACCTGGATGGGGATTCGGTAAGTCGCGGCACCGCTCTCGTTGACGGAGAACTGCCCGGGCATGGTGCCGGCCACTGTTGTGGATTGGGCCATGGCGGGGATGGCGGCTATCGCGGCAAGCCCGCACAGCGCCACGCCCAACAACGTATTGCGAAATTCTCTTTCCATCCCCTGGCCTCTTTTTTTAGTTCTCGCTTTGCTACTTACTGACTTTATCTGACGCACGCTACGGCGTCACGCTGGTCACTGTGGCTTTTTTGAGCCGGCCCAGAATCCAGTTCCCGCCGCCGGTGTTCGCGGTCCAGTACTCGTTGGCGGTGGTCTTGCCTGCGCCGCCACTGTTGCTCACACTGATCTGCGTGGGATCGCCGTATTGCGGGTTCTGACTATATTGATAGGTATTGGTGATCGTGGGATACAGGGCACCATCAAGGTCCCAGCTTTCTTCGATGCTTTGACTGGGGTACACAAAGGTTGTGCCCACGGTCGAGCCCGTGCCTTGCGCATAAGTGTTAGTGGTGCGCTTGAGAACGCCTACGTTACCTGAGCCGGTCAGCCTTGTTTCGCCTTTCAGGACACTTCCAGTGAAAGGCCAGTGCTGATTGAACTCGGTGTAGCTTTCGATGTTGTTGGCAAGGTTCTTGGATTTCATCCAACGGAAGCCCAGCATGCCACGACCCGTGCCAAGTTCAGCTTTCAGGCCGCCATAGCTGTATTGCGTGGTGATTGCTCCACCGATGCCGTTGCTCCCCGCGACCGTACTCACCACATATTGCGCATACTGCAAGTTCAGCTTCGGGTACATCGCTGCATTTGGAGCTGTATCTTTTGTATAAACCTTGACCTGCGTGAGGGGTTCGTAGCTTATCGAGGTGGTCGCTCCTGCACCACCAGTGAGGACGGTGAGAAGATCGGGAACGTTCTCTCGCCTCAACGAGGTGAACGCCCAGAGTCCGCTGCCACCGCTCAATGGTCCCGCGTACAACGCCACGATGTCAGCCTTGCCGTCGCCATTGATGTCAGCAACCGTCGGCTGATAGGTTCCGAGGTCTCCCAAACTCACGCCCGGGGCCAGCCCCTGCGCCGTAGCCGGCTCATACGTCCCGTCACCACGTCCCAAAGCCGTGTACACCCAGAGCCCACTAGTGCCGCTCAACGGTCCTGCATAGATGGCTACGATATCCGCCCTGCCGTCGCCGTTAACATCAGCAATCATCGGCTTGTAAGTTCCCAGCGTTCCGAGGCCCACCGCTTGCGCCAGGGCCTGTGCTGTCGCCGGTTCGTACGTTCCGTCACCACGGCTCAATGAGGTGAAAGCCCAAAGTCCACTGCCACCGCTCAATGGTCCCGCGTACAACGCCACGATGTCAGCCTTGCCGTCGCCATTGACGTCAGCAACCATCGGCTGATAGGTTCCGAGGTCTCCCAAACTCACGCCCTGAGTCAGCCCTTGGGTTGTCGCCTGCTGAAATCCCTCAATGGCTTCCTGCCAATCACCACGGACAGAAGCCATGCATCTGCCCTCACTATCACACTCGGTCACTGCGCTGATCCGAGAGCGGCTCGTCAAGAGGCTTTGATCATGGTAGGCAAGCCGATACTCCTTGACTGAAGCGCCCTCTTTCCAGGTTTTGATACCTGCCATTCTTTTCGTGGATTTGATGAGACTCCCCGTTTGGTATTGGGGCGCGATATCTGTTCTTACCTGGTAATCGAACAACACCGATTGAGTCGGTGCCAAGCCAGCGGTGGTGTTCCCCGCGTAATCAATCCGGCTGGGATAAAAATCTCCATTGGCGTTGTCCTCGGCGTAGCTGAACGTCATAAAATTGGTCTTGACGTCGCTGATCCTGTTGACGGCCCAGACTCTGACGGTGGCCTTGCCTTGCGCTTCAATGCGCGAGTCGGCCGTGTTGCCGTATTCCGTGGTGAGCCCGGCCTTGGTTTGGACGATGAACGAGGCGACTCCGCTGCCGGCGCTTCCTGAGGCAACGATCCGGCTGAAACTGTCCAGCTCGGTGCGGTACTCACTGCCCGCGACGCCATACGTGCCACTGACCAGGATCAACCGCTGCCCGTCCAGGCAGTAGCGATCATTCATGTCGAAGTTGACGCCGCCCCTGACACCGTCCTGGGCCATGGTACGGGGACAGCGGCTGATGGCGCTCAAACCGGCGAGACTCCAGCCCATGCCCAGCAGGCCATTACCACCCTGGCTGTTGTAGGCCAGTTCCAGCTTGGGCTCCATGCCGGCAACACCCGGCGGAACCTGGATGGGTATGCGATAGGTGGCCGCGCCCGATTCATTGACCGAAAACTGGCCGGGCGTAGTGCCGGCGACCGTTGCGGTCTGAGCCATCGCGGGGAAAATTGCCGTGGCAAGCCAGCAGAGCGCCACGCCCAGCAATGCCTTGCGAAATTTCGTTTTCGCCATCCCCGCCCTCTTTTTTAATTCTTGCTTTTTGCTACTTGCTGACTTTATCTGACCAACGCTACGGCGTCACGCTGGTAACGGTGGCTTTTTTGAGCCGACCCAGTATCCAGTTTCCGCTGCCGGTGTTGGCCGGCCAGTATTCGTTGGCGGTGGTCTTTCCCGCGCCCGCACTGTTGGTGACGCTGATCTGTGTCGGGTCGCCGTACTGCGGGCTCTGGCCATACTGGTAGCTGTTGGTGACCGTGGGGTAAGCGCTACCACTCAAGTCCCAGCTTTCTTCCACGCTCTGGCTGGGGTAGACAAAGGTCGTGCCTGTGGCCGAGCCTGTGCCCTGAGCGTAGCTGTTGGTGGTGCACTTCAAGACGCCGGCATTGCCTGAGCCGGCCAGCCTGGTTTCGCTCTTGGCCACGCTGCCCGTGAACGGCCAGTTCTGGTTGAACTCGGTGTAGCTTTCGATGTTGTTGACCAGGTTCTTGGATTTCATCCAACGGAAGCCGAGCATGCCTCTACCGGTACCTAGCTCTGCTTTCAGGCCGCCGTAGCTGTATTGTGTCGTGGTCGTTCCGCCTATACCGTTGCTGCTGGCCACCGTGCTCACCACGTATTGCGGGTATTGCAGGTCGATCTTGGGATACGCCGCCGCGTTCGGTGCAGCATCTTTGGTATAGATGGATTTTTTAGTCAATGGCTGATAGTCGATATCACTTATTGCTCCGGCTTGCTGAACCTCCTTGAGCCTGTAGTCTGCCATTCCATTGTTCAAATAGGAACGCATTACCGCACCACCGCCAAACTCGCCATACAGGAAATATCCCAACATCAGCAAATCGGGCACTCCGTCACCATTCAAATCAACAATTTCCAGACCACTGCTACGGCCGCCATGCACAAAGGCGCTATCGGACAGGTTGGTGGCCCACGTGTTGTCCTGCACGAATCCTGAACCTGTGTTGATGAAAGCACGCTTTAGCGCGCCTCCACCCCACTCGCCATTCAAAAAGTAACCCAGATGCAGCAGATCGGGGAGGCCATCACCGTTGAGATCCACGACCCGCAAGCCTGCCTCACGGCTGTAGCTATGAGAAAAGGCACTGTCACTGACTCCGCTGACATAGGCATCGTTTCGAACGAACCCGGTTCCGGTATTGATAAAAGCCCGTTTAATCAAACCACCGCCAAACTCGCCATTGACAAAGTACCCCAAGTGCAACAGATCCGGCAAGCCATCGCCATTCAAATCCACAATCTGAAGACCAGCGTCCCCGCCACCGTGCACGAATGCGCTATCGGACAGGTTGGCGATCCACGTGTTGTCCTGCACGAATCCTGAACCTGTGTTGATGAAAGCACGTCTTACGCTTCCGCCCCATTCACCATTCGCAAAGTAGCCCAGATGCAGCAGATCGGGCAGGCCATCACCGTTGAGATCCACGACCCGCAAGCCTGCGTCACGGCTATAGCTATGAGAAAAGGCACTGTCACTGACTCCGCTGACATAGGCATCGTTTCGAACAAAACCGGTTCCGGTATTGATAAAAGCCCGTCTGATCAAACCACCACCAAACTCGCCACTGACGAAGTACCCCAAGTGCAACAGATCCGGCAAGCCATCACCATTCAAATCCACAACACGAAGACCGGCGTCCCCGCCACCGTGTACAAATGCGCTGTCGGACAGGTTGGCTAAATAAGGACTGTTTGACGTAAAGCCCACCGTCGCCGTATTTCCAATAGTCAAAGCCAATCCAGGCAGACAGTTTCCATTCCGTTCACATCTTGAAATATTGGCCACCACAGAGCGCTGAACTGTCCCCCCACCCGTGTAACTGACCTTGTAATCAAACACTAAATCCGAAGAGCCTCTCGCATAAGTTTTAATATGAGAGATACGCCGATCAACCTGAACAAGGCTACCGGCCATATAACCCTGAACCCTGTCTGCCCGAGTGGTCTCATATTCAATGTTCACCACATTACCGCCATAACCGATGGTTAAAGGCGCATACATGCTGCTGTCAGCGCTCTTGTAATAGCTGACCGTCAGGTAGTTGATCTTGACATCGCTGATCTTGTTGAGGGCCCAGACCCTCACGGTGGCCTTGCCCTGCGCTTCAATCCGCGAGTCGGCGGTGTTGCCGTACTCCATCGTGAGGCCGGCCTTGGTCTGCACCGTGAAGGAGGCCACACCATTGCCTGCGCTTCCTGTTGCAGTGATGCGGCTGAACCCGTCCAGCTCCGTGCGGTACTCACTGCTCGCGACGCCATACGTGCCACTGACCAGGATCAGCCGTTGGCCGTCCATGCAGTAGCGGTCATTCATATCAAGTTTGACGGTCCCCCTGACTCCATCCTGGGCTATGGTCCGAGGGCAACGACCGATTGCACTCAAACCGCTGAGGCTCCAGCCCATGCCCAGCAGGCCATTACCACCCTGGCTGTTGTAAGCCAGTTCCAGCTTGGGCTCCATGCCGGTAACACCCGGCGGAATCTGGATGGGTATGCGATAGGTGGCCGCGCCCGATTCATTGACCGAAAACTGGCCGGGCGTGATGCCCGCGACCGTAGTGGCTTGCGCCTGCGCGAAACTCGCGCCCCAAAAAACAAATGGCAATGCAATTGCCGCTGCGATCCGCGCGCAGGCTCCCCCCATGTACCTCATCGGTGCCCCTCTGCTGCCTTGCGGCATCCCGTTATTTGAATCGAATTTTTGCTTTGGATTATGTCCACAGGACGCGTGGCGCAGACACTTTATTTCCCGGCAACTATTGCCATGGCGAGTCTTGCCATGCGCAGCAACGCGTGCCATTACTCGCCTCCTCCGATTGGAGGACAGACTTCCGCAACGTGAAGAATCTAGAGCTTCTGTATGGCTGACTCGCCGCTAACGGTAAGACACGTCTGCGTTTTCCGCGTCGCCGCCTGGTTGCCCATCCTTGCCATAAGAGATCAGATCAAAATCACTTCCCGCAGAAGGCGGCTTATACACATAGGGCTTGCCCCAAGGATCCAGCGGCACGCTTTTCTGCAGATACGGACCTTGCCATTTGGGCTCATCGGCCGGTTTGACCATCAAGGCATTCAGGCCTTTGTCGGCGCTGGGATAGGACCCCGTGTCCAGCCGGTAGGTGTCCAGGGCTTTGGCGAGCGCTTCGATTTGCGCTTTGGCTGCGCCCTGCTCGGACTTGCCGATCTGGGCAAAGTAGCGCGGGCCGACGTAGGCGGCCAACAGGCCGATGATGACCATCACGACGAGCAACTCCAGCAAGGTGAATCCAGGCGCTCTTTGGCCGGCGTTGGTTGTGCGTTTTTTGAGAATGGATGGTTTTTTCATGGCGCGCTGTTTTGATGGATTCGCAGCTTTTCTTGGCTTTCTCCGCGGAGGAGAACTCGCCAATGTTATAGCGAGTTCCGTTTCCCGCTGTTCGACGTTTTCAAATATTTGGCATTGCGGCAACTCCGGGTCTTTGGGATGGCCCTCCCCATGCAGCGCCAATGCCGTGTAGGATGCCTGCGTTTCGTTTCGCTTCCCTACCCCCCTCCATCCCTTCTTCAATCGCACTCGACCATGGCCCTCGACACCTGGACCGCCTACTTCCTCGCCTCCATCCTGATTGCGCTGTCCCCGGGCTCGGGCGCCGTGCTGGCCATGAGCCATGGCCTGAGCTTCGGCATGCGGCGCACGCGCGCGACGATTGCCGGCTTGCAGATCGGGCTGGTGGTCATCCTGCTGGTGGCGGGTGCGGGTGTGGGTTCGCTGCTGGTGGCGTCGGAGCTAGCTTTCAGCGTCGTGAAAATCCTGGGCGCGGCCTATCTGATCTACATCGGCTGGGCGCAGTGGCGCTCTTCAAACGGCATCGCAGCGGATGGCGAGGCCGGTACGGCCGATGCCAATGGCTTGTCGGCAAAACGCCGCTTCCTCACAGGCCTGCTGACCAATGTGACCAACCCCAAGGGCATTCTGTTCATGGTGGCGGTGTTGCCGCAGTTCATCAGCCCGAGCCGACCGCTGTGGCCGCAGCTGCTGGTGATGGCCGTGACCACGGTAGCGGTGGACACCGTGGTGATGCACGGCTATGCCTTCGCGGCCAGCCGGCTGCAAGTGTTGTTCAAGAATGCGCGTGCCATCAAGCTGCAAAACCGGGTGTTCGGCGGCATGCTGATGGCGGTGGGCGCGGGCTTGTTTTTTGTGAAGCGCAGCCACGCGGCAGCGCACTAGGCTTGGCGCTCAGGCTTTGGCAACCTGGGCAGACACAATCGCCGCCAGCGTACGCAAGGCCTCGTCCACCTTGCTGGAGAACGGCTCGCCGCAACTGATACGCAAGAAATTGTCGAAGCGCTTGGAGTTGGAAAACATGGAACCCGGCGCGACGCGTATGCCCTGGCGTATGGCGGTGTCGAACACGGCCTGCGCCGAAGTGCCGGCGGGCAGTTCCACCCACAGCATCATGCTGCCCCTGGGCACCGACAGCCGGGTGCCGGCCGGGAAATGGGCCGCGATGGCCTCGGCCATCTGCTCGCGCTGCGCGTTGAGCATGCGGCGCAGCCGGGCCATGTGGCGGTCGTAGGCGCTGGAGGCCATGAACTCGGCCACGGTGAACTGGGCCAGGACTTCATTGGCGCGGCTTTGCGCGTACTTGATCATGTGGATGCGGGCCTGCCAGCGGCCGCCCGCAACCCAGCCCAGGCGCAGGCCGGGCGCCAGGGTCTTGCGCAGCGAGGCGCAGTAGATCACCGAGCCGTTGCGGTCCCAGGCCTTGGCGGCCTTGAGAGGAACATCGTCGGGGCCCAGCGAACCGTAGGTGTCGTCCTCGATCAGAGCGATCTGCTGGCGCTCGCACAGGCGCACGAGCTTTTCTTTTTCGGCATCGGGCATGACGCTGCCCAGCGGATTGTGGAAATTGGGCATGACCACCACGGCCCGTATCCGGTCGTGCGTGCGCAGGGCCAGATCCAGGGCTTCAACCGAAATGCCCTGCTGCGGGCTGGTCGGAATTTCCAGCGCGCGCAGCCCCAGGCTTTCCAGGATTTGCAACAGCCCGTGGTAGGTGGGAGATTCCACCGCCACGGTATCGCCGGGCTGCGCCACCGCGCGCAAGGCGATGTTGAGCGCCTCTATGCAGCCATGGGTGACCAGGATGTCTTCGGGCGAGAGCTGCATGCCGGCCTCCAGCGCGCGCTTGGCCAGCACGGCGTTGAGTGGCGAGTCGTGCAGGAAGTCGGGCGCGCTGACCAGCAGGAAGGGATGCTTGCGCAGGGTTCGGGTGGCAGCGTTTTTGAGCGCCTCGGCCGGGTACATCTCGGGGGAGCCGTAGGTGCCCGCCAGGTTGGTGACCAGCGGGTAGACATCGCACTTGGCGACAAAGTCGGAGACGCGGTCGTGGACGCCAACGTACTGGGCCGGGTCCAGCTTGCGACCGGAGTCGGGCTCGCTGGGCGGCTGCAGGTCGGTGCGGCGCCGCTTGAGCACAAAGTAACCGGAGCGCGGCCGGGCTTCGAGCAGGCCTTCGTCTTCCAGCGTGTGGCAGGCCTCAACCGCGGTCGACAAGCTGACCTGATGCAGCCGGGTCAGCGCCCGGACGGAAGGCATGCGTTCGCCGGGCATCAGCACGCCGGACTGTATGGCTTGCCGGTAATGGCTGGACAGCCGCAGGTAAAGCGGTTGTGACGGGGCTTGCGCCTGGGTTTGGGTCAGGGGTTGCACGTCCATGGCTGAATGATCCGTGAAGGGACTGCGGCAACACAGCCACAGATGGATTAAAACCAGACCATAACAGATGCAAAAAGAAGCCCCTGTACCGATACAGAAAGAGCTTGTGTGCATCTGTCGGGAATTCCTGGCTTTCCTTAATCTTGCAGCCATGCCCTCTCCCGACTTACCCAACCCGAATGGAGCCGCCATGCAAAACCGCCCCGCCTCCCGCCACCTTGAACTCGACGCCGGTGAATCCCTGTTTTTTCACAGCAAGGCCGGCAGCGCGCTGATCAGCACCTCGGGCACGCTGCTGGTGACGGGCGCGCCGCGCTGGCTCGGCGAACAGGTGTTTCGCGATGCCACGGCACTGGAGTCCGGGCAATCACAGACCGTCGCCCGTGACGGCTGGATCACCATCACCGCCCAGCATGGCGGCGCGGCCTGCATCGTGAACCAGCCCAGCCGGGCGTCGCGCCTGGCCAGGCTGGCGGCGGCAGGCAAGTATTGGCTGAGCGGTCTCTGGGCAATCACCCAGGCCGCGCACGGGCGATACCGTGGGGCCGAGCCGGTTTAAGGCCGCCACGGTAGATTCGATTTTTACCCCTTCTTCATCCGCCTCATGACCACTTCCGCCTGGCTCTTGTTCCTCACCATTTCCCTTGTGACCGCGCTAAGCCCGGGGCCGGGCATTTTGCTGGCGGTTTCCAACGCCGTGGCGTGGGGGCCGCGCAAGACGCTGTGGAGCTCGGCCGGCAATGTGCTGGGCGTGTTCTCGGTCTCGGCCGCGGCAATGGCGGGCCTGGGCACGTTGCTGCACACTTCCGCCTGGCTGTTCGCGGTGCTCAAGGCCGTGGGCGCGGTGTACCTGGTCTACCTCGGCTGGCGCCAGTGGACCAGCAAGACCTCGATGTTTGACACGCCCCTGCCGGAGCAGTCGGCGCCCGGCAAAAGCAACGCCGCGCTGTTCCGCCAGGGCCTGCTGGTGGCGCTGACCAACCCGAAAAGCATCCTGTTTTTCACCGCGCTCTTTCCGCAGTTCATTGTTCCCCACGCACCCGTGCTGCCGCAGTTCCTGGCGCTGACCAGCGCCTTCGCGGCCTGTGTGCTGAGTTCGCACATGGTCTACGTGCTGCTGGCGCGCCACACGCATCGCTGGTTCGGCACACCGCGCCGGGCCCGGGTGTTCAACCGCATCTGCGGCGGCGCCTTCGGCCTTCTGGGGCTCAGCCTGCTGCGGCTGAAAAGCCCCAGCTGAAGCCCCCCTGATTTCCGTCCCTCTGTATATATAACCATCCAGGAAGACCCAAATGGAAGATTCACGCGATGCCCGTTTTGCCGCCCAGGAAACCGCCCTCGGCTACAGCTTTGAAGGCGAGATCAAGATAGGCGGCAACTATGTGTCCACCGTGCGCCATGGCGACGTGGTCTACGTCAGCGGCCAGGTACCGCGCGTGGGCAGCACCGTGGTGGTCACCGGCCGCGTCGGCGCGGACGTTTCGCTGGCCCAGGCCCAGCTGGCGGCCAAAGTCTGCGCCATGCGCGCGCTGGTGCTGCTGCGGCAAAGCCTGGGCAGCCTGGACCGCATCCAGCAAATCCTGCGCGTCACGGTGTACACACAGTCCGCCGCCGACTTCAGCCAGCAAAGCGAGGTGGCTGATGCCGCTTCGGACCTGCTGCATGCGGTGCTGGGCGGCGCCGGCACGCACACGCGCACCTCGGTAGGCGTGGCCCAGCTGCCGAAAAACGCTGCGGTGGAACTGGACCTGATCGCCGCCGTCACGCCGCAATAACCGGTCAGTTCCCCGGCAGCAGGCGCACCAACTTGCCGTTGCTGTTGTCGGTCAGCACGTAGAGCAGCCCGTCCGGGCCCTGGCGCACGTCGCGTATGCGCTCGCCGAGTTCGGTAAGCAGCTTGCTTTCGCGCACCACCTTGCCGGCGAAGGGGGCGGAGAGTTCGATGCGATCCAGGTAGCCGAACTTGAGCGAGCCGACAAACAGGTTGCCCTGCCAGGCCTTTCCGTAGCGCTCGCTCGTCAGGAAGGCCATGCCCGACGGCGCGATCGAGGGTACCCAGTAATGCAGGGGCTGCTGCATGCCGGCTTTTTCGGTGATGCCCTCGCCTATCTTGCCGCCGCCGTAGTTCTCGCCATAGGTGATGACGGGCCAGCCGTAATTCGCGCCCGCCTTGGGCAGGTTGATTTCGTCGCCGCCTTGCGGGCCGTGCTCGTGCATCCAGAAAGTGCCGTCCGGCGCCAGCGTCGCGCCCTGGGCATTGCGGTGGCCGTAGCTCCAGATCTCCGGCAGGGCCCCGGCTGTGCCCACCAAGGGGTTGTCCTGGGGGACCGAGCCGTCCTTGTTGATGCGGACAATCTTGCCATGGTGGTTGTCCAGCGCCTGGGCGTCTTCCTTGCGCGAAAAGCGTTCGCCCAGCGTCAGGAAAAGCTTGCCGTCGGTGGCGCCGTTTCCGGCGGCCCGGCTTTCGACGATGCGGCAGCCAAAGTGCGCGCTGCTGGCCACCTTGGGCTTCTGGCTGAAGATGATTTTGAGGTTGTCCAACCGGCTTTCGTCGGCGCTCAGGGTTGCCCGAGCCAGCGCCGTGCTGTTGCCGCGGCCGGCGGGCCCGGGTTCGGAGAAGCAGAAAAAGACAGTGCGGTTGCGCACAAAGTCGCTGTCGGTGATCACGTCCAGCAGCCCGCCCTGGCCGCCGGCGGCAATCTCGGGCAAGCCGGCCACAGGCGTTGCCAGCTTGCCGTCGGGCGCAACCACGCGCAACCGGCCCGACCGTTCAGTCACCAAAAACCGACCGTTCGGCAGGAAGGCCAGGCCCCAGGGATTTTGCAGGCCGGTGGCCACGGTTTGCGGACGCACACCCTGGGCTTGGACGGCTGGGGCGGCCCAAAAGAACGCTATTAAAACAAGAGCGAACTTTACCGACATGGCCTTGAAAGCACTCATATTTCGCTCCTTAAAATACGCCAAAACCAGCGACTACAATACAGGCCTCCGCGCCCCAATTCAGGTGGGCCGCCCATGCGCCTTTTTCGTATGTAAACATAGCACCGATGGCGTACAAACGGGTTTTCCCCTAGATAAATTCGTTACAAATCAAGGGCTTGTAAAGCTTATCAAGAAGCCACTTGAGGTTGACGTAGGACAGATCTGTCAAGTATCCTCAGCGCCATGCGAAAAATTGCCCCTGCCCTCATCATTGCCTCTGCCGCTTTGCTGGCAGCCGGCGTGCAGGCGGCACCGGGCAACTCCAACGACGAGATGGACAAACTGCTGGCCGACAAAGGCCTGCTCACCAAGATTGACCACGTTCGCCAGAACGTCAGCAACAAGGCTTCCGAGCTGGTGGTTAACGCCATGGGTTTCCTGGGGGTTCCCTACAAGCGCGGCGGCAATACGGCGGAAACCGGCTTTGACTGTAGCGGCTTTGTGCGCGCCATCTATGAACAAAGCGTCGGCCTGCTGCTGCCGCGCCGGGCCGAGCAACAGGCCGCGGCCACCCAGCGCATCGACAAGAACGACCTCCAGCCCGGCGACCTGGTGTTCTTCAACACCATGCGGCGGGCTTTCAGCCATGTCGGCATTTATGTCGGCGACGGCAAATTCATCCACTCGCCCAAACCCGGGGCCGAAGTGCGCGTCGAAAGCATGGGCGTGAGCTACTGGCAGCGCCGCTTTGACGGTGCCCGCCGCGTGCAGGCGACAGGCACCCCCCTGCCGGAAACCGAGCGCACGGCGAGCCTGCCGGTTTCCCAGGCGGCGGCAGTCCGTGCCCCCGAAATCCAGGCCGCGCAAACCGCGACCCCGCCGCTAGCAGCCAGCTTGCAGGCGCAGCAACTGCAGGAACAATACCGGCGCTGAGCCGGTTTTTTTTCGCCCCTTCTCCGGATATCCCCGGGGCTTTCTTTTCCCTTATTGCTTTTCCCGCTCGTTTTTGGGCGACATGTCGAGCTCCACCGATTTGCCGTTGTCCAGGGCCTCGCCGGCGCCGGACGGTGAACTGCGAACCGTGAGCACCTCGCCTTCACTCACCTGTATGCCGGCCTGCGCCAGCTGAAGCGCGGGCTGCTCAGCCGGTGCGCCTTCCGCCACGCTGTTGCCGGAGGGGATCACGCGGTTGTTCTCGGCGTTGGACGACAGCTGCTGGTTGCCTTGCGGCTTGCCGTTGACGTTGACCAGGCCGCCACCCGAGTTCGTCACCGTCCCGAAATTGCCGCTGACGCTGCCGCTGGCTGCGGTCACCGTGACCTGCGAAGACGAGCCCGTCACCTGAGCCTCGCCGGCGGCGGCCACGGCCACCACGGGCGCCACCACATTGGCCACCACCGATTCGCCGGCCAGGGAAGCGGAGCCCGAAGCCACCACCACCACGTTCACGTCGCCCTGCGGCGCCTGCACGACCACATTGTTGCCGCTGATGTTGCCGCTGACGTTGCCGGTGCTGCTGCTGACCTGCACATTGCCCTGGCTGGTGGTGGTGGCGCTGATGTCACCCTGCGCCTGCACGACCACACTGGAGCCGCTGATGCTGCCGCTGACGTTGCCCGTGCTGCTGCTGACCTGCACATTGCCCTGGCTGGTGGTGGTGGCGCTGATGTCACCCTGCGCCTGCACGACCACACTGGAGCCGCTGATGCTGCCGCTGACGTTGCCCGTGCTGCTGCTGACCTGCACGGCGCCCTGGCTGGTGGTGGTGCCGCTCACGTTGCCTTGCGCCTGCACGACCACGTTGTTGCCGCTGATGTTGCCGCTGATGTCACCCGTGCTGCTGCTGACCTGGACGTTGCCCTGGCTGGTCGTGGTGCCGCTCACATCGCCGACGGCGGCCACCGCCACCTGGCTGGCGGTCACGTTGGCCGAGACATCACCGCCGCTGGTGACCTGCACCGCGCCCTGGCTGATGGTGGAGCCGCTCACGTCGCCGCCGGCGTTCAGGGTGTTGGTGGCACCGGCATCCTGGCCGCGCAGGGTGTGGTTGCTGAGCGCGACGTTGCCCAAAGCGTCTATGCCGTAACCCTTGACCCAGAGCGTGCTGTCCAGGCTGTATTGGTTGGAGACCACCTCAAGCCGGCCGAGTGCATCGGTTTCTGTGCCGCCCGACACCATATGCACATTGCCGCGGTTGGCGCCTGAGCCCGCAACCAGGCTCAGCGCGCGAGCCGTGCCGCCGGCGTTCTGGATGTCGCGGTTGAGCGAGATATCGGCGCCCAGGGTGGCCAGCGTGGTGTCGCCCAGCAAGTTGGCCGCGGCATTGAACACAATGCCGCCCGCGCTATCGGCCGTCACCGTACCGGCGATGCCGGAGCCGCCAGCACCGCCATTGAGCACCAGGCTGTGCAGGGTGCTGCCGCTGAAGTAGAGGTTGTAGGGGTTGTTCACCACCACGTTCTCGGCATAGGTGCCCGCCCCCACCCGGATGTTGGCGCCGTTGCCCGCGTTGCCCAGCGCCGTGTTGATCGACAGGGCCTGTGTGCCGCCGCCCAGCAGGCTGCCGATGCCGACGTGGAAGTCCTGCGTGGCCTGCGCGCCGTTCCAGCCCTGCACATAGCTGGAGGCGGAACTGCCCAGGTTGACCGCGTAGTCAAACGCGTTTTGCTGCGAGGCCTGCAGCCAGGTGTACTGGTTGTTGTCGCCCGCGCTGCTGGCGTTGCGCACCGCGAAATCGAAGCCGGCGATGCTGAGCGTGCCGAAGTTGCGGCTGGCCGACTCATCCTGCATAAAGACCGGGTTGCGCTCGGTGAAGCTGTTGTTGCCCGCCACCGTGATGTTGTTCATCTGCTGGTTGTAATAGCGGTTGGCCTGGTAAAGCGCCAGGCCGCCCCAGGCGTTGTTGCGCGTGATGCTGTTGCTGACCGTCACGTTGGCGCTGTCGGTCAGCTGGATGCCGGCGCCCTGCGTGCTGCCCGCGTCGTTGCCGACAGGCGCGCCGTTGGCCGTGACGTGGTCTATGACCGCACCGTCCACGCCGTTGAGGTCCAGCTCGGCACGGCCTGCGCCGCGGGTGGTCACGTTGCGGATGGTGAAGTTATTCAGCCTGGCCGATGCCCCGCCCACAGGCGCCACCTTGATACCGTAAGCCGATGAGACATTGGCGCTGGGCCCGTAGAGCGTGAAGTCCCTGAGCGAGACATTGTCGGCCGTCACATTAATGCCGTAGCCGCTGACGCCGCGCGCGTCGATCACGGTAGTTCCCTGGCCCGAACCGGCCAGCGTCACGCCGCGGTTGACATTCAGCGTGGCGGCCTGGATGTAGCTGCCGCCGGCCACGTTCACTGTGCCGCTCGCGGCCACGGCGTCCACGCCGCGCTGTATGCTGCCGCTGGTCTGCGTGACATAGACGTTGCCGGCGGTCCAGGTCACCAGGCCGCGCCCGGTGGTATCCAGCGCATGGGTCACACGGTCTTCAATGGCGAAGCCGTCGGCCGCGCCCACAAAGACGGCACCGCGGGCGTCCACCGCAACCGCATCCACCGAGATGTCCTGCCCGTTGTTCTTGAACTGGGTCCCGCCGCTGATGGTCACGGTGGGTTGGCCGCCACTGCCGTTGCCCATGGTCTCAAAACGTATGCCGGTGCGGCTGGAGTCCTCAATGCTGCCGCCTGAGATGTTGACACTTTGCAGGCTGGCCGGCGCGGCGGTGTAATCGCTGCTGTCGCCGGGAATGCCGCGGGTCTTGATCACTACCGCCGCGGCCGTCGCGTCGCCCGAACTGGCGCCCGAGTTCTTGACCACCACATTGTCGAAATTGATCGAATTAAAAGCGTCGTACTTGAGGTTGATGTCTATGCCCGCGCCGTAGCGCTTGTGCAGCGACGATGAAGGGGGCGCGCCGTAATTTCCGGCGTTGGTGACGGTGACGTTCCTGAGCGTCAGGTTGTTCGCGGTCTCAAGGTAAAAGCCCTTGAAGGTCGGGCCGTCCACCGTGACGTTCTCGAACAGGGCGTTGTTGAAAGAGCCCGTGGCCACGGGGTGGCCGCCCACCATCTGATAGCCGTTATAAGTCTGCACGCCGATCTGTCCGCCGGAGATGCTGCTGTTGAGCATGCGGAAGTTGTCGGCCCGGGTCGCCGTGCCGTTGCGCATACCGGAGGTGTTGTTGTTGAAGGCAACCCGGTTGACCGTCACGTTGTTGGAGACACCGTCGATGCGCAGGCCGTTGCCATAGTTGGCAATCGACAGGTCGGAGATCGTGACGTTGGAGGCGTTGTTGATCGTCACGCCGTCACCGACGCCCGCCGAGGCGGCCTGCAGCACGGTCTGTCCCGCGCCCGCGCCGTCCAGCGTCAGCGCTTTGGTGATGGTGACGTTGCCGCTGTAGCTCCCGGCCGCGACATTGACCGTGCCGCCCGCGACCAAGGCGTCCACCGCGTTCTGGATGCGAGCACCGCCGTAGACGTCGACCCGGTTGGAGTTTCCGCTGACGCTGAGCGCCTGCAGCGCCGACTTGAGCACCACCGCATTGCCGTTCACGACAATGGCATTGCTGGCCTGCTGCACACCCTCGAGATTGATCACGCCCGACAGCAGGTTGGCCGCGTCGCCCACGCCGAGCCGCAGGTTCACGCCGTTCAGGCTGGCGCCGGCTGCGTTGGACACGCTCGTACCCGTGGCCCCGGAGGCAATGGCGAATTCATACAGGCCGCCGTTGAGCGACACCGTGGCGGCCGTGGCGCCGCCCAATGCGATCGTGCCGCCGGTGGCACTGATGCTGCCCTGGTTGGTGACGGAAGGCGCGACCAGCGCCACAAGGCCGGCCCCCTGCGCAGTGATGCCGCCCTGGTTGACGATGCTGCCGCCGGCGCCCGTGATCTTCGCGCCGCCGGTGGTGAGGAAGTAGTTCTCGTCAATCGTGCCCGTGGTGGCGATCAGCGAGCCCACGTTCACCACGGCGCTCTGCCCGAACATCACGCCGTTGGGGTTCATCAGCATCACCGTGCCGTTGGCCGACAGGCCGCCCAGGATTTGCGAGGGATTGGCGTCGCCGGTGACGCGGTTCAGGATGGCCGACGCGGCATTGGGCTGCGCGATCTGCACCGCCTTGCCGGCATCGATGTTGAAGGAGGCCCAGTCCAGCACGGCGCGGCTGCTGGTCTGGTTGATGGTCATCTGGTTGCCGTTGCCCGACACCGAGCCCGAGGCCGTGCCGGAAACCACGGATCCGTTCTGCGGCAGGCCCGTCGCGCCCGCGATATCCACGCTCCAGCCGGGCGGCGCGAACAGCAGCGCCGCCGCCGCAGGCAGAGCTTTCAGTGCGAAGGACGGCCTAAGCCGTGCGGGAGGGCGAGCGCGCTGCGGATGGAGTTTGGCTTGCATGGAATCACCTCTTGAACGTAAAAAAATAAAGAACAACAGGGACGGATCCGGTGAACATCATCAAAACCGCGCCAGCAGCGAGCCCAGCAGCCGCGGGTCCTTGCCGCCGGTCTGGTAGCTCGCGATGGATTTGGTCAAGGGCCAAGCCACCTCGATCGTGGCGACCAGGTTTTTTTCAAGGAAAACGCGCAGCCCAAGCCCCGCGGAAGCCAGGCTCTGGCTGGCCGGCGTGCCGGGCGTCACGCTGCCGACTTTCCAGACTTTGCCGATGTCATAGAAGCCGAACAGCTGCCAGGACCTGAGCCAAGGCATGCCGGCAGCGGCGCCCGCATAGCGCGGCTCGATGCGAAAGGCCAGCGCGCGTTCGCCCACGAGCTCGGCCGGCTCGTAGGCCCGGCCGAAACGGCGGCCGCCCAGCGCGTACTGTTCGGACGACAGCAGCGGCGTGTTGGCCCACTGCCCACCCACGCCCACGCTGAATGAAAAATTCGCGCCCACGAACTGCGAGCGCTCGTAGTCGAAGCTGAGCTTGTTAAACACGCCCTTGGCGCCTACCCGGCTCTTGAGCACATCGGACTCCTGCGTGCCGCCCAGTCCCTGGCTGAAGTCAAGATCCAGCGAGTTCTGCCCGTCCAGGCGGTCCAGCACACGCCAGCTCAAGCCCAGGCGCAGTGCGCGTATGCGGTCTTCGATCACACGGGTGCCCAGCACTTCGGTGTGGACGTCGGAATGGTCGTAAGCCGCGCGCGCCGTCAGGCTTTCGTTACGGGTGCGCAGCAAGGGATAGGCAGCGGACAGCGACACCGTGTCGGCACTGCCGTGCACATCAAACGGCGTGAGCACGTCACCCGGCTGCGTGCGCGCGCGGGACACAGCCGCCGAGAGCCGCAAGCCTTCGGTGCCCACAAGCTGGCTGTAGGAAAGCTGCGTGTAGGCCATCTCGGAATTACCGCTGCCCACACCGACAAAGCGCCACTGGTCGTTCACCCCCAGCAGCTGGTTGCCGACCACCCCCAAAGTCAGCTGGCCCGGCCCGAGGTATTTGGAGCCGTAGTTGTCGATGGAGGCAAAGCCCTCCACCGTCTTGACGTTGGCGACCAGCGTAAGGTCGGCCGCGCCAGGCGCCTGCGAAGGCGCCAGCACGCTGCGCAGTTCCACGCCGGGGAAATCATTGGCAATCAGCAGGTAGCGCTCCAGCACCGCCCCCTCTATGGGCCTGGAGGCCTGGATTTTTTCGCCGATGCGCATCAGCCGCTCCTGCACATGCGCGCTCACACCGGGGCCCGCCTTCACGTCCACGCGGGCTATGTAGCCCTCGATGACGCGCAGTGTCAGCGTCCCGTCCGCCAGCGATTGGGGCGGCACCACGACCAGCGAAAGAATGTAGCCCGCGTTGCGGTACATCGCGGTCAGCGAGGACGCCAGTTCGAGGATGTCCGCACCCGTGATTTCGCGTCCCGTGTAGCTGTCGGCGCGTACCTGCAGCGCATTGCCCGGCAACACGGTGGCGCTCTCAATGCGGACTTCCTTGAGCGTGACGCGTATGGCCTTGAGTGAATCCGGCAGAGGCTCGGCGGCCTCGCTCTTGAGTTGTGCCGGCGGGGGCGCGGGCGCGGCCTCGGGCTGGATGTCGAAGCGTTCGCGAAGGCGCCCCGGATCTATGGTGGAGGGCTGCTGTTGTGCCAGAGCGACGGCGGGAAGCGCCAAATGCAAGGCAAGGGCAAAAGAAAGAACTTCGTGCATGCCTGCACCATCGGTACGCTTCATTGCTGCATCCCACTGAAAAATCGAGAGTTACAAACTTCCGGACCAACTGCCTTACTTATAAAGCAGCATTTTTCGTGAATTAATTCACAGTAACCAATTGTGAAACTCGATACAAGGAAGAAAAAGTGATTAATAACCGACGGCTTTTTGCAGCAAGGCAGCTCTGAGTTTTTAGCAACGAATTCTTGTTACTTACACTTTTTGACTTTTCCCTGGTTTCCTGGATTTTTTTGGGCGTCTTCTGCTACTTGCGGCTTACTGCATCGCTTTTTTCCGCAGCCTCAAGCGAGGCCCGGATGGTCCGAAAAAACTTGAACTGCTGTGTAAAGTTTTTGTGAAAACGGCCGTTAACGTCGTCGCCTCCCGTTTTTTTGGACCCGGCCGGTTTCACAAACGGTGTCAACCAGTGCAGACAGCCATCTGCGATGCACTACAGCTACCCGCCGTCCGCAGTGAGTTAGCCGCGCTGCTCCGCTCTTCCTGCCACGCCGCAAAATTGCGCTATAAGAACCTGTTCACTGCCTAAACGGCGAAGGCAAACAAGCAGAACGAGACCCGC
Source organism: Polaromonas sp. P3_B1 (assembly GCF_056402935.1). NCBI lineage: Bacteria > Pseudomonadati > Pseudomonadota > Betaproteobacteria > Burkholderiales > Comamonadaceae > Polaromonas > Polaromonas sp. P3_B1. The sequence goes on along the minus strand of NZ_JBFUGK010000010.1, from coordinate 98,702 downwards.
ATTGCAAATCCATCTCTACACCGACATTGACACGCTGTTCGGCCGCGCCATCCGCCTGTGGATGGACGTTCTCCTGCAGGCCGGGCACGAGGTCGAGTTCATTGACATGGGCAACAGCACCGATGCGCCACTGCCCGATGTGGGCCCTTGCGACGTCAACCTGCTGGTCGCCGGCATCTACGCCTTTGAGCGCTTTGCGAAGCACGGCATGCCGCGGCACGGCAAGCATGTGCTCTGGATGTTCGACCCGCTGACGCGCAACGCATCGGCCACCGTGCACCGGTACAAGGCCGAACTGTTCGATGCCATCGCGCCGAGCCTGCATGCCGTGATGGCCATGGATGCGTCCATGGAGCGCTACCTCGCGCAGCATTTCCCGGCGCTCAAAACCTTTCGCCTGCCCTACCTCGTGGCCGACAGGCAGTTGCGCGCGCCACTGACTGAAACGGACAGGACGCGGGACATCGTCATGCTGGGCGGCGACACGGCCAGGCGGCGCGAAGCCGAGCGCCTGTTCCTCGCCAGCCCAGCGCCGCTGAAGGCCGAGTTCATCTGGAGCGGCCTCTGGGGCGCGGCGCGCGACGCCTGCCGCGCGGGCGCGCGCATCTGCCTTAACGTGCATGCCGATGCCGAACTGCGCTACTTCGATCAGTTCCGCACCTTTGAAGCCTGGGCGGCCGGCACGGCGGTGGTCTCCGACAGTTTTGAAGGCTGGGAAGATTTCGGCATCGTTCCCGGCGAGCACATGGTGCTGGCGGAACTTGAAGACCTGCCGCAGGCTTGCGCGGAACTGCTGGCCGATGTGCCGCGGCGCGAAGCCATGGTGCGCGCATCGCAAATGCTGCTGCGCGAGCGCTTCTCGCCGGCAGCCTGGCAAAGCCGCATGCTGGCGATGATTGAAAGCATTGCCTGAGCATGGCGGAGATATCACGGCAAGAGCTGATCGCGCTGCGGCTGGCCAGCCACCGCCTCGCTGCCACACCGTCCAAGCCAGCCGGCTTCAAGCGGATCGACCAGGCCGTGCAATGGATGGGCGCTGTGCAGGCGCAGGAATATGCTCATGCGCGCTGGGCCGTCGCATCGCGCATGCCGCACGATGCCGCCACCACCGACGCGTCGGTTGAAGAGGCGCTGGCGCAGCGCAAGGTGGTACGCAGCTGGGTCTTGCGCGGCACCCTGCACCTGGCGGCCGCGGCCGACCTGCGCTGGCTGCTGGCGCTGGCCGCGCCGGCCTTGCTCACCCGCACCGCGGCCGCCTATCGCGAAGTAAATCTCGATGAAGCCGCCTTCCGCAAAATCCTGCCGGCCATTCGTCAATGCCTGCAAGGCGGCCAGCAGTTGACGCGCGAGGAACTTTTCACGTTACTCGCGCGCCGCCGCATAGACACCGAGGGCCATCGTGGCGGGCGCATCCTGTACCGCGCGGCGCAAACGGGCTTGATCTGCCTCGGCGATCCGCGGGGCAAGCAGGCCCGCTATGCACTGCTCGATGAGTGGTTGCCGCCGCAACCCGAGTTGCCCCATGAAGACGCGCTGAAAAAACTCGCGCAACGTTATTTTGCGAGCCACGGTCCCGCCACACTGGCGGACTTCACGTGGTGGTCCGGGCTGGCGGCCGGCGAAGCCAGGGCGGCGCTGGAGATGGCCGGGCCCAAACTCACGCATGCACTGTTTGAGGGCGACACTGTGTGGTGGGCCAAACGTACACCGGTCACACCCGTGCTCGCACAGCCGGCGGTGCAGTTGTTGGCGGGTTTTGACGAGTACGTGCTGGGCTACACCGATCGCAAAGCCATCGTCGACCCCGTGCATGCCGGCAAGCTCATGACACCGAACGGCCTGTTTCGCCCGGCCCTGCTGGTCGGCGGATGTGTGGCCGGCACCTGGCAAGTGGAAATCAAGAAAACCGCGCTCAGCATCAACACCGCGCCCTTCGCGCCGTTGCCGCGCGGCAGTGCCGGTGCGCTGCGGCTGGCCGCGCAGCGCTATGCGGCCTTTATGGGCTTGCCGCTCGCGGAAGTCAGCTGACACCCTTCATCACAAGGGTTTACCCGGTCGAACTTTTCTCTGCCATCACAGGTCAGCACATTACTCAGGTATAGAAGCCCCTGGTGCATTCGACATGCGCCGGCGCTACTATCGCCTGGGCCTGCTAACGCTATTGATGCAAATGCGAATGGGGTGAAAACGGCGCCAATCAAGGCGTGCGACGACGCGCAGACCGGGTGTCTGCGCTAGGAGCGCAACGCGGAGTGGCGCCGTTTTCGCCCCATTCCCTCCGGGTTGCGATCAAAAAGGCCCTGCGCGGCGTTGCAAAGCCTTGACGGGGTCTACCCCGCCTGCATTTTGCGCCTTGCTCAAGGCCTTTTTGACTCGCAACGCATCTTGCATCAATAGCGTTAACAGGCCCTAGTCTTCCGGCCCACCCTGGTTCTTTCATTCTTTGAATAGTGAGGAGCGCATCCATGGCAAAACTGAACGTCAACGGTACCGTGCGTGAGTTTGAAGTGGAGGACGACACACCGCTGCTGTGGGTCCTGCGCGAGCAGCTCGGGCTGACCGGCACCAAATACGGCTGCGGCATCGCGGCCTGCGGTGCCTGCACCGTGCACATCGACGGCGTGCCCACACGAAGTTGCGTGCGGCCGGTGTCCACCGTCGGCGCGGCCGAAAAAATCGTGACCATCGAAGGCCTGTCGCCCGACGGCTCGCACCCGGTGCAAAAAGCCTGGGTCGCGCTGGACGTGCCGCAGTGCGGCTACTGCCAGTGCGGCATGGTGATGGCGGCGGCGGCGCTGCTCAAGGCCAAGCCCAACCCGACGGACGCCGACATCAACGAGGCCATGACCAATATCTGCCGCTGCGGTACTTACAACCGCATACGCGCCGCCATCAAGGTTGTCGCCTCAGGCGGCAACACCAAGAGCGCGGCGCTCGCCATCCAGCACACCGACGGGAGCACGACATGAGCACCACCACCCTGCCCTCCTCTTCCGCTCCTGCATCGCCCCGGCTGTCGCGCCGCCGCTTCCTGGCCTCGAGCGCATCCGCCGGCCTGGTGGTCGCCTTCCACATTCCCTTCGCCGGCATGGCCGCGGCCCAGGGCGCCGACACCCAGGAGATCAACGCCTGGGTGGTGGTGCGTCCCGACGACACGGTGGTCATCCGCATCGCGCGCTCTGAAATGGGCCAGGGCAGCCTGACCGGCCTGGCGCAGCTCGTGGCCGAAGAGCTGGAATGCGACTGGGCCAAGGTGAGCACCGAATACCCAACACCGGGGCAAAACCTCGCGCGCAACCGGGCCTGGGGCAATTTTTCCACCGGCGGCAGCCGCGGCATACGCGAATCACACGACTATGTGCGCAAGGGCGGCGCCACCGCGCGCATGATGCTGGTGCAGGCCGCGGCCGATGAATGGAAGGTGCCGGTGTCCGAATGCCGCGCGGCCAACAGCCTCATCACGCACACGCCAAGCGGCCGCAGCATGAGCTACGGCAAGGTCGCGGTCGCGGCGTCCAGGCTGGCACCGCCGGCCGAAGTCACGCTCAAGGACCCGAAAGACTGGAAGCTCGTGGGCAAGCGCCTGGCGCGCCTGGACACGCAGGACAAGGTCACGGGCAAGCAGGTCTACGGCGCCGACCTCAAGCTGCCCGGCATGCTCAACGCGGCCATCAAGGACTGCCCGGTGTTTGGCGGCAAGGTCAAGAGCTTCAATGCCGCCGCGATCGAAAAACGCCCCGGCGTGAAGAAGGTGCTGGCGGTCGGGGACAGCGCGGTCGCCGTCGTGGCCGACACCTGGTGGCGCGCCAAGACCGCGCTGGACGCGCTACCCATCGAATGGGACTACGGCCCGAATGTCGCCAACTCCAGCGCCAGCGTGGCCCAGATGCTCAAGGCCGGGCTGGACGCGAACGATGCTGCCGTCGGCAACCAGAACGGCGACGCCAAGGCCGCACTGGCCTCGGCGGCCAGGCGCATCGAGGCGGTGTACGCCTACCCGCACCAGAACCACGCGACCATGGAGCCCATGAACGCCACGGCGCGCTGGACGCCCGAGCGCTGCGAGGTCTGGACGCCGACCCAGAACGGCGAGGCGGCGCTGGCCGCCGCCTCTGAAGCTGCAGGGCTGCCGGTCGCCAAATGCGAGGTCTACAAAATTCACCTCGGCGGCGGCTTCGGGCGGCGCGGCGCGGTGCACGACTGGGTGCGCCAGGCCGTGGACATCGCCAAGCAGATGCCGGGCGTGCCGGTGAAGCTGCTGTGGTCGCGAGAGGAAGACATGCTGCACGGCCGCTACCACCCGGTCACGCAGTGCAAGCTGCAGGCAGGGCTGGACGCGCAGGGCAATGTCACGGCACTGCACATGCGCATTTCGGGCCAGTCCATCCTGGCCGGCGTGGCGCCGCAGAACATCCGCAACGGGCTGGACCCGGTGCAGTTCCAGGGCCTCAACGCACCGGGTCCTGAGGCCTCCATAGGCTACAGCTTCCCCAACCTGCTGATAGACCATGCGATGCGCAACCCCAGCGTGCCGCCGGGCTTCTGGCGCGGCGTGAACCTGAACCAGAACACGATTTACCTCGAATCTTTTATCGACGAGATCGCGTTTGCCACCAAGCAGGACCCGCTGGCCCTGCGCCGCAAGCTCATGGGCAGCCATCCCAAGCACCTGGCGGTGCTCAATGCCGTGGCCGAGCGCGTCAAGTGGAACGTACCGCCGCCCGACGTGGGCGGCCAGAAGGTCTACCGCGGCCTGGCCCAGACCATGGGCTTCGGCAGCTATGTGGCGGCCTGCGCCGAAGTGTCGGTCAGCAAGGACGGGGAGCTCAAGGTCCACCGCATCGTGGCGGCCACCGACCCCGGCTATGCGGTCAATCCGCAGCAGATCGAGGCGCAGGTGGAGGGTTCATTCGCCTACGGCCTGTCCGCCGCCTTGTTCGGCGAATGCACGCAAAAAGACGGCCGGATGGAGCAGGACAACTTCAGCACCTACCCCGTGGTGCAAATGCAGCATATGCCCGCGGTAGAAACCATCATCGTGGCCTCGGGCGGATTCTGGGGCGGCGTCGGTGAGCCGACCATTGCGGTCGCCGCGCCAGCGGTGCTCAACGCCGTGTTCGCGGCGACAGGCAAACGCATACGCGAGTTGCCGCTGAAAAACCACGACCTCAAGAAAGCATGAACTGGCAAGGCGCCATCGCCGGCGGGATGATGATGGTGGCGCCCTGGGCCAGCCTGTCGCAACAACAGCAGCCATCGCCACCGTTGCAGGTCGTCGGCGATGCCATCCCGCAAGCGCTGACAAGCACACCGGGCGATCCGGCGCGCGGCCGCGCCATTGTTGCAAGCCGACAGCACGGCCTGTGCCTGCTGTGCCATACCGGCCCCATTCCCGAAGAGCGCTTCCAGGGCAGCCTGGCGCCCGACCTGGCAGGCGCGGGTTCGCGCTGGAGCGAAGGCCAGCTGCGCCTGCGCATCGCCGATGCGCAACGCCTGAACCCGGCCAGCATCATGCCCGCCTACTACCGCAGCGAGGGCCTGGTGCGCGTGGGCACAGCCTGGCAGGGCAAACCCATCATGGCCCCACAGCAGATTGAAGACGTCGTGGCTTACCTGAGCACGCTGCGGAACTGAGACGGCCATGACGCTGCCCATGCACCCACTCGCCCTGCCGCGCCGGCGCCACATCCTGGCGGGCGCCACCGGCCTGGCCATGGCGGTGGTGCTGCGCCCCGCATCCGCTGCTGCGGGCGACCTGGCGGTGGCCGTAGCGGCTTACACCCAGGGTGCGCCGGCGCGTGCGGGCAAGGTCAAGCTTGACGTAGCCGAACTGGTCGACAACGGCAATGTGGTGCCCATCACCGTCACGGTGGACAGCCCCATGACCGCCGCCGACCACGTGAAAAGCATCGCCGTCTTCAACGAAAAAAATCCCCAGCGCGACGTCGCCCGCTTCACGCTGGGGCCGCGCGCCGGCAAGGCCGCTGTGACGACACGCATACGGCTGGCCACCTCGCAGCAGCTCGTCGCCGTCGCGCAGATGAGCGACGGCAGCTACTGGTCGCATACGGTGAATGTCATCGTCACGCTAGCCGCCTGCATTGAAGGCGATACATGAGCCCCCACGGTCGCTCACTTCGTGTAGCCTACGGCTTCTCCCTGCCCCTTTCACGACGAAAGGGGCCGCTGCGCCTGCGGCCCGGCAAAGCCGGTTCCGCGGCCCCAGCTTGGTCTTCTCTAACTTCTATCTGCCTGCCTAATGATGGGCAGAGTGACTCTTACAGGCGTTGCTGACATGGCCCGCACCCTGATCAACGCCCCTTCCACCGCCAGGCGTGGTGAAGTCATCGAGATACGCGCCACCATAGGCCACCCGATGGAAACCGGTTTTCGCGCCGGCGAAGACGGCAAGGTCTTGCCGCGCAACATCATCCAGAGCTTCAGCTGCCGCTACAACGGCGAACTGGTCTTCAGCGCCGAGCTGTTTTCGGCCGTCTCGGCCAATCCCTATATCGCCTTCCATACCCTGGCCACCGAGAGCGGCACGCTGGTGCTCAGTTGGGAAGGCGACAACGGTTTTTCGCAGGCGGAAAGCATCCAGCTGGCCGTCACGGCATGACGCGCATTCTGGTTTGCCTTCTGCTGTCTTTATCCCTTGGAAATGCCTGCGCGCAAAACACTGCCGGCAAGGACACACGCCGCTCGGGCTTTGAAGACATGGGCGCCGCCACCCAGGCCATGCAGAAGGATGACGCGCTCAATCCCGGCATGCTGTGGGTCCAGGACGGCGAGGCGCTATGGAAGCAGCCGGCAGGCGTCAGCGGCAAGGCCTGCATCAGCTGCCACGCGGCGGCGCAAAGCAGCATGCGCGGCGTGGCGGCACGCTACCCGGCGTTTGACACCGGACTGGGCCGCCCCATCACATTGAGCCAACGCATCAACCAGTGCCGCCAGCAGCACCAGCAGGCCTCGCCGCTGCGCCCCGAGAGCCAGGACTTGCTGGGCCTGGAAGCCTATGTCGCGCTGCAGTCGCGCGGCCTGCCGCTGGCACCGCCCGACGATGCCAGACTGGACCCGTTCCGGCAACGCGGCCAGCAGTTGTTCGCGCAACGTATCGGGCAACTCAACCTGTCCTGCGCGCAATGCCACGACAGCCTGCCCGGCAAACGCCTGGCCGGCAGCCTGATCCCCGAAGCGCACCCTACCGGCTACCCGGTATACCGCCTCGAATGGCAGGCCATGGGCTCGCTGCAGCGCCGCCTGCGCGGCTGCATGAGCGGCGTGCGCGCCGAGCCCTTTGCCTATGGCGCGCAGGAACTGGTCGAGCTGGAGCTCTACCTCAAGACACGCGCCAAAGGCATGGCCATGGAGGCGCCGGGCGTGCGGCCCTAGAGGGGCTCAGCCCGCCAGTCGATCTGCTCAAACAGATGCATAAGTCTGACCTGACGCGTCGTACTGAACTGCCCGACCCAGCCGATCTTGCCCAGCAGGTGCGAGCGGAAATCAGCAAGCCGGTCCACGTTTTGCGATGCCGGCCCGTGCAGCACACTTTGATGCAAACACGCTTTAAGCCGATCAAAATCGTCTCGCGGCACATTCGGGCGGACGTTGACCACGACGCCGGTCACACGCTGGCGTTGATGCCCGGGCAGGCAGCGCGTCTTGTCCTGGTGCAGGGTAAAACCTTCCTCCCGGACGATTTCTGCGACCCAGGCGTGCAAGGCGCGAAACTGCCGGCGCAGCGATTCCGGACCCGAAAATACAAGGTCATCGGCATAACGCGTATAACTCGCGCCGAACACCCAGGCCAACCCTTCAAGCCGTAAATCGAGATTGAAAGCACAAAGGTTTGCCAATGCCGGCGAGGTCGGCGCGCCCTGCGGCAGATGCGCTGAGCCCAGGCGCTTGGCGCCTATCCAGTCAAGCCCACCGTCGTCGCGCAAACGCTCAACAACCATCTTCGCCGTACGATGTGTGCAGAGTGTGGTGAGGCTTCGCGCGATACCTTCGGGATAACCCAAGGTGCGCCAGACGGCGTTGACTTGGGCTGCCCCTACACTGCCAAAGAAATCGCGCAAATCAAAACGAATGACCACAGCTTGCCCGACATGAGCCGCCGCATGGGTCTTGACCGAACGGCCGACGCTAAAGCCATGCGCGGCTTCATGCACAGGCACCTGGCTTAGCAGCGTTTGCAGGATGTGGCGCTGCACACGCTTGAGTCCCGCCTTGGGCGTCTCGAGCAGGCGCAGGCCACCCGTCTGTTTGGCCTGCAGGGTGTAACGGTAGTGCTCAACTACCGGCGGTGTCGCCGGCGCCAGCCAGCGCAGTTGCTCGCGCGAAAGCTGGAGCCAGCGCATTAGATCAGCATCCGTGGTGATATCAGGCAAGACGCAGGCTTCCAGCCCCATAGGCCGGGGCCGCATCACCGGTGGCCGCAGAATCAGCCGGCGAATGCGCGGTGGCTTTTGCGGTTCAGCATCATCCCGCTCATCGTTCTGCGGCAAGCTGTGCGCATCACCGGTGTCGCCGGTCTCTTCGTCTTCGTCGTCCTCTTTCCCAAAGGCCAGGTCAAAGGCATGTGAGGCCTCGAGCCGCCGCGCAAGCGAGGTGATGTCAAATTTTTGCCAGGTGATAGTCGACAGCAGGACCAAGGGTTCAAGCAACTCCCGAAGCCACGCGGGGCGCTGTCCGAGCGCTGCCTCAGCCCTGGCCTGAAGGGCACGCAATGCGGTGCCTCCCGGCCTGTCCGCGTCGGCGAGCAGTGCGCGAGCCAGGCCGCGTGCAATCAGATGTCGGGAGTTGGCTTCGCGCATGGAATTGGGTTGACGCCTGCATCCCAACCAGCAGGTCCTGCGTGAGCTGGGTGCGCAGAATGCGCAGGCCGCTCACGCGCCGAAATCGCAAAGTACAAAACAACCATGGGGGTACCCCATGGTGCGGACAGGCAGCAACGAATCACGTCCCGCTCGCAACACTTGGAATGCTGGCGTCGCGGAAATTCTAAGGGGATTGCCACGGCAAGCAGCGACTATTGATCGCTTCGACGACGGCAAAACAACACAAGAATGCTTTGGTCGCCGGTCTCAGGCGTGTTCATTACGGGCATTGAAGGCCCAGGCAAAAAAAAGCCCGAACCCATCAAGGTCCGGGCTTGGGACAGGCCCTGGTACGACTTATTTGCGCGCCGGCGGCAAGTCAGTGCAGCTGCCGTGCGCCACTTCCGCGGCCATGCCCATGCTTTCGCCCAGCGTGGGATGCGGGTGTATGGTCTTGCCGATATCGACCGCGTCGGCGCCCATTTCAATCGCCAGCGCGATCTCGCCGATCATGTCGCCGGCGTGCGTGCCGACAATGCCGCCGCCCAGGATCTTGCCGTGGCCGTGGGCTTCAGGACTATCGTCAAACAGCAGCTTGGTGAAGCCTTCGTCGCGGCCGTTGGCGATGGCGCGGCCGGAGGCCGTCCAGGGGAACAAGCCCTTTTTGACCTTGATGCCCTGCGCCTTGGCCTGGTCCTCGGTGAGGCCCACCCAGGCGATTTCGGGGTCGGTGTAGGCCACGCTGGGGATCACGCGGGCGTTGAAGGCGGCGCTGGCCAGTTCCTTGTTGCCCTGCAGTTCACCGGCGATAACTTCGGCGGCCACGTGCGCTTCGTGCACGGCCTTGTGCGCCAGCATGGGCTGGCCCACGATGTCGCCGATGGCGAAGATGTGGGGCACATTGGTGCGCATCTGGATGTCGACGGGAATAAAGCCGCGGTCGCTCACGCTGATGCCGGCCTTCTCGGCCGCGATCTTCTTGCCGTTGGGTGTGCGGCCCACGGCCTGCAGCACCAGGTCGTAGGTCTGCGGCGCCGGGGCGCCCTCGCCTTCGAAGCTGACCTCTATACCGGCCTTGGTCGCCTTGGCGCCCACGGTTTTGGTCTTGAGCATGATGTTGTCAAAACGCGGCGCATTCATCTTCTGCCAGACCTTGACCAGGTCGCGGTCGGCGCCCTGCATCAGGCCGTCCATCATCTCGACCACGTCCAGGCGCGCGCCCAGGGTGGAATACACGGTGCCCATTTCCAGGCCTATGATGCCGCCGCCCAGGATCAACATGCGCTTGGGCACCTCTTTGAGCGCCAGTGCGCCGGTGCTGTCCACCACGCGAGGATCGTCCGGCATGAAAGGCAGGCGCACGGCTTGTGAACCCGCCGCGATGATGCAGTTCTTGAAGGCGATGGTTTGTTTTTTGCCGGTTTTTTCCTGGCCTTGGGCGCCGCTGGTTTCTTCAACCTCGAGGTGATGGGCGCCGACAAACTGGCCTACACCGCGCACGGTGGTGACCTTGCGCATCTTGGCCATGGCCGTGAGACCGCCGGTGAGCTTGCCGACGACTTTTTCCTTGTGCGTGCGCAGTTTGTTGATGTCGAGCTTGGGTTCACCAAAACTCACGCCCAGGCTGTCGAAATGCTTGACCTCGTCCATCACGGCGGCCACGTGCAGCAGCGCCTTGGAGGGAATGCAACCGACGTTGAGGCAGACGCCACCCAGCGTGGCGTAACGCTCGACCAGCACGACCTTCAGGCCCAGGTCGGCGGCGCGGAAGGCGGCCGAGTAGCCGCCGGGGCCGGCGCCCAGCACCAGCACGTCGCAATCAAGATCTGCGGAGCCGCTGAAGCTGGCGGCCGTTGGGGCGGGTGCGGCAGGTGCGGCTGCGGCCGGAGCGGGAGCAGCTTTCTTCTCTGGCGCAGGCGAAGGCGCCGGAGTGGCGGCGGCGGCGACACCGGACGCTTCCAGCGTCAGCACGACGGAACCTTGCTTGACCTTGTCGCCCAGCTTGACCTTGACTTCCTTGACCACGCCAGCGGCGGAGGATGGAATCTCCATCGAGGCCTTGTCGCTTTCCACGGTGATCAGGCTTTGCTCGGCCTTGATGGTGTCGCCGGCCTTGACCAGCACTTCAATCACGGACACTTCGTCAAAATCGCCAATGTCCGGCACCTTGATGTCTACCAGGCTGGATGCGCTCATTTGGAGGCTTTCAATTTAAGGGTGAATATGTCGACGGGTCCGGCGGAGTTCTTGTCGAACTCGCAGCCCGCATTGAGGCCGGCCATGGCCACTTCGCGCGCGGTCTTGGCCTTGTCCCAGGCGGCGTGCATGGCGCCCAGCGCGAAGCTGCGGCCAGAGCCTATGCCCCAGAATTCCTTGAACTCGAAGACTTCGCGGTAGCTGTAAAGGCCGTAGATGCCGCTGGCATTGGCGATGACGACGGTGAACTGGCTGGACTCATAAGGGTCGTTGTCGTCTTCCTTGGTCTGCAGGAAAAACGTTTCCTTGAGCAGCGGGTGCAGCTTCACGAAGGTGTCGAACACCTCGTCGCGCGAGCCCAGCTTGAGCTGGTCCTTGGGCAGGGCCGACATGGCCTTGCGCAGCACCGGGAAATGCGCCACCGTGCCGGCCATGCCGATGTAGCTCATGCCTGCCGGCGTGTCGACCTTGAAGATCTTGCTGTTGGCCTCGTATCGATGGCCCAGGCTGGTGTCGCCGAAGGTGACCAGCGTGTCGGCGGCGATGGCAACCTGCCCCGCCTTTTTGACGACTACTAGCGTTGTCATGATTCGCTTCCTGTTTAGAGCAGGACGCGGCGGAAGTCGGCGAGGATTTGGCCCAGGTAGGCGTTAAAGCGCGCGGCGGCGGCGCCGTCGATCACGCGGTGGTCCCAGCTCAATGACAGCGGCAGCATCAGGCGCGGCTGGAAGGCCTTGCCGTCCCAGACCGGCTCGGTCGAGCTCTTGCAGACGCCCAGGATGGCGACTTCAGGTGCATTGATGATGGGCGTGAAATAACGACCACCTATGCCGCCTAGCGACGAGATCGTGAAGCAGGCGCCGGACATGTCGGCAGGGCTCAGCTTGCCGTCGCGCGCTTTCTTGGCGAGTTCGCCCATCTCCTGCGAGATCTGCACGATGCCCTTCTGGTCGGCGTTCTTGATGACGGGAACGACCAGGCCGTTGGGGGTGTCGGCGGCGAAAGCGATGTTGTAGTACTGCTTGAGCACCAACTGCTCGCCGTCGAGCGAGGCGTTGAACTCGGGGAATTTCTTGAGCGCGGCGACCGAGGCCTTGATCAGGAAGGCCAGCATGGTGATCTTGATGCCGGCTTTTTCGTTTTCCTTGTTCATGAGCACGCGGAAGGCTTCGAGCTCGGTGATGTCGGCATCGTCGTGGTTGCAGACGTGCGGGATCATCACCCAGTTGCGGTGCAGGTTGGCGCCGCTGATCTTCTTGATGCGCGACATGTCCTTGCGCTCGACCGGGCCGAACTTGGTGAAGTCGACCTTGGGCCAGGGCAGCAGGTCCAGCCCCGCCCCGCCGCCCGAAGACGCGGGCGCCTTGGCGGCCTGTGCCTGGGTGCGGACGCTGCCGTCCATCACCGACTTGGTGAAAGCCTGGATGTCGTCCTGCGTGATGCGGCCCTTGGGGCCTGAGCCCTTGACTTCGGCCAGCGGCACACCGAGCTCGCGCGCGAACTTGCGCACCGAGGGCGAGGCATGCGGCAGGTTGCCTTGCGGCGCCGTGGTGGGATCGTGGGCCGGCTGGCTGGCGGGGGCCGATGTGGCGGCTTGCGCGGGTGCGGCTGCCGCAGCTGCGGCGGGAGCGGATGCCGGCGCAGGGGCCGGCGCCGGAGCGGGCGATGCGCCCGCAGCCGAGGCGGTGGAGCCTTCGAGGATGGCCAACAGGTCGCCGATGTTGACGGTGTCGCCCAGCTTGACCTTGAGTTCCTTGAGCACACCGGCGGCCGAGGACGGGATTTCCATCGAGGCCTTGTCGGATTCGACCGTGACCAGCGACTGCTCAGCCTTGATGGTGTCGCCGGGCTTGACGAGGACTTCAATGACGGAGACGTCCTTGAAGTCGCCGATGTCGGGCACGCGGACTTCGACGGGGCCGGTAGCGGCGGGTGCGGTGGCAGCAGGTGCCGGCGCTGTGGGCGCAGAGGCTGCGGGAGCCGCCGGAGCGGCCGCTGCCTTTTCCTTGGGAGCCGGGGCGGCTTCGGCGCCGGCCCCTGCCACTTCCAGCGTCAGCACGACCGAGCCTTGCTTGACCTTGTCGCTCAGCTTGACCCGCAGTTCCTTGACCACACCCGCGTGGCTGGAGGGGATTTCCATGGAAGCCTTGTCGGACTCCACGGTGATCAGCGACTGCTCGGCCTTGACGGTGTCGCCGGGCTTGACCAGCAATTCAATCACTGTCACTTCGTCGAAATCCCCGATATCAGGAACTTGAATGTCTACCACTGCCATGTTCTTGTCTCCGTTTGCTTCAGGCGTTCAGTATTCGGGCGTCTACGTCAGGGTTTTAACTCAAGCGTAAAGCGGATTGATCTTGTCGACATTGATGCCGTACTTCTTGATGGCTTCGGTCACCTTGGCAACCGGCACCGTGCCCTCTTCGCTAAGCGCCTTCAGGGCCGCCACGACGATGTAGTGGCGGTTGATCTCGAAGTGCTCGCGCAGCTTGCTGCGGAAGTCGCTGCGGCCGAAGCCGTCAGTGCCCAGCACCTTGAAGGTGCGGCCCTTGGGGATGAAGGAGCGGATCTGCTCTGCGTAGGCCTTCATGTAATCGGTCGATGCGATGACGGGGCCGGTGTGCTTTTCAAGCTGCTCAGCCACAAACGGCACCTTCGCTTTTTCGGTCGGGTGCAGCAGGCTCCAGCGTTCGGCCGTCTGGCCGTCGCGGGCCAATTCGTTGAAGCTGGGGCAGCTCCAGACGTTGGCGGCGACGCCCCATTCTTTTTCGAGCAACTCTTGCGCGGCAATGGATTCGCGCAGGATGGTGCCGGAGCCCAGCAGTTGCACACGCGGCGTGAGCTTGGCGCCTTCCTTGCACAGGTACATGCCCTTGATGATCTGCTCCTCGGTGCCGGGCTTGAGGCCGGGCATGGCGTAGTTTTCATTGAGCAGGGTGAGGTAGAAATAGACGTTGTCCTGTTTCTCGACCATGCGTTTGAGGCCGTGGTGCAGGATCACGCCGACTTCATGCGCGAAGGTCGGGTCGTAGCTGATGCAGTTGGGGATGGTGCCGGCCAGGATATGGCTGTGTCCGTCTTCGTGCTGCAGTCCTTCGCCGTTGAGCGTGGTGCGGCCCGAGGTGCCGCCCAGCAGGAAACCGCGCGCCTGCATGTCGCCGGCCGCCCAGGCCAGGTCGCCGATGCGCTGGAAACCGAACATCGAGTAGTACACGTAGAAGGGCACCATGATGCGGTTGTTGGTGCTGTACGAGGTGGCCGCCGCGATCCAGCTGCTCATGCCGCCGGCCTCGTTGATGCCTTCCTGCAGGATCTGGCCCTGCTTGTCTTCCTTGTAGTACATCACCTGGTCTTTGTCGACCGGCGTGTACTTCTGGCCGTCGGGGTTGTAGATGCCGATCTGGCGGAACAGGCCTTCCATGCCGAAGGTGCGGGCCTCGTCCACCAGGATGGGCACGACGCGCGGGCCCAGGGCCTGGTCGCGCAGCAACTGCGTGAGGAAGCGTACGTAGGCCTGGGTAGTCGAGATTTCACGGCCTTCGGCCGTGGGCTCGATCACCGACTTGAAGGTTTCCAGCGCGGGCACGGTGAACTGCTCGTCGGCCTTGACGCGGCGGTGCGGCAGGTAGCCGCCCAGGGCCTTGCGGCGCTCGTGCAGGTAGCGCATCTCGGGCGTGTCGTCGGCCGGCTTGTAGAAGGGAATGTCGGCCAGCTTGCTGTCGGGGATGGGGATGTTGAAGCGGTCGCGGAAGGCCTTGATGTCCTCATCGGCCAGTTTTTTGGTCTGGTGGACGTTGTTCTTGCCTTCGCCGATCTTGCCCATGCCGAAGCCCTTGACGGTCTTGATCAGCAGCACGGTGGGCTGGCCCTTGTGGTTGACCGCCTTGTGGAAAGCCGCATAGACCTTTTGCGAATCGTGGCCGCCGCGGCGCAGGTTGAAGATGTCCTCGTCGCTCATCTTGGCGACCATCTCAAGCGTGCGCGGGTCCTGGCCGAAGAAATGCTTGCGCACGTAGGCGCCGTCGTTGGCCTTCATGGCCTGGTAGTCGCCATCCAGCGTGTCCATCATGACCTTGCGCAGCGCGCCGTCCTTGTCGCGGGCCAACAGCGGATCCCAGTTGCTGCCCCACAGCAGCTTGATGACGTTCCAGCCGGCGCCGCGGAACTCGCCTTCGAGCTCCTGGATGATCTTGCCGTTGCCGCGCACCGGGCCGTCCAGGCGCTGCAGGTTGCAATTAATGACAAAAACCAGGTTGTCGAGCTTTTCGCGCGCGGCCAGGCCGATGGCGCCCATGGATTCGACCTCGTCCATCTCGCCGTCGCCCAGGAACGCCCAGACCTTGCGGTTTTCGGTGTTGGCGATGCCGCGGGCATGCAGGTACTTGAGGAAACGCGCCTGGTAGATCGCCATCAGCGGGCCCAGGCCCATGGAGACGGTGGGGAACTGCCAGAACTCGGGCATCAGCTTGGGGTGCGGGTAGCTGGACAGGCCCTTGCCGTCGACTTCCTGGCGGAAGTTGAGCAGTTGCTCTTCGGTCAGGCGGCCTTCAAGGTAGGCGCGGGCATAGACGCCGGGCGACACGTGGCCCTGGATGTAGAGGCAGTCGCCGCCGTGCTCTTTTCCTGGTTCAGTGCTCTCGGCGTGCCAGAAGTGGTTGAAGCCGGCGCCGAACAGGCTGGCCAGCGAGGCGAAGGAGCCGATATGGCCGCCCAGGTCGCCGCCGTCGGCGGGGTGCAGGCGGTTAGCCTTGACCACCATGGCCATGGCGTTCCAGCGCATGTAGGCGCGCAGGCGTTCCTCGATCTCGAGGTTGCCGGGCGAGCGCTCTTCCTGGTCGGGCTCAATGGTGTTGACGTAACCGGTGTTGGCCGAGAAAGGCATGTCTATGCTTTTCTGGCGGGCGTGCTCCAGCAGTTGCTCGAGCAGGAAGTGGGCGCGCTCAGGGCCTTCGCTTTCGATGACGGCGGACAGGGCGTCCATCCACTCTCGGGTTTCCTGGCTGTCTTTGTCCAGCGCGTCGTTGGCGGCGGCGCGCAAGTTGTCGCCGGCTTGGGTGGGATTGGCAGCCATTTTTTGTCTCCTGAGTAGCCTGATAAAGCTTGTTTAAGCTGCGATGCGGCTTCTTGTCGAGCCGCTCACAGGGCCTGTGTCCAACTTGGGTCTAAACGTGTTGTAAACGCAAATTAGATTCAAGTCCCTAGTTTCTCATAATATTTGTGAGATTTCAAATAGTGCTTATTGATTTCATATTAAGAAATTCAAAAGTAAGCATACGTCGCATCCATGGGTCCGGAGCAAGCCTTTTCCGCGACATTTCCACGGCATTGCCGCCGCACCGCCGCGCCGCGCTTCACCTTCAAGAATCAGGGACAACCCTGCCCCGCACGAGGCATCTCCCTTAAACTGCACATCCCTATGACCCAGCAAGCCCCTGCCCTCGCCGATCCCACGGTGAATCCTGCCCCCCTGGCCTTGTGGCGCCGCTGGTGGCGGCGGCAATCGCCGTCGCGCCAGGACCGCTTTATCACGCTGGGTCCGCTGCTGGCCGTCGCGCTCTTCCTGGCGGCCGTGATCGCCGCCTTCGGCTACCTTCGCATCGAGGAAATCGACCGCGAGCAACAAGCTGTGAAACGCGACGTGGAGTACGCCCAGCAGCGCCTGCGGCTGCGCCTGCTGGAGCGGCAGGAGCAGCTCATGCGCATAGGCCGCGACGTCTCCAACAAGGAAGTCGACACCGAGGAATTCATCACCCAGGCCGAATCACTCGTCAACCAATACCCCGAGCTCATGGCGGTGACCTGGGTAGACAGCAAGCGGCGCATCAAGGTGGCTTATGTATCGCCCAGCGCCAACGGCAGCCAGTTGCGCGGCGCGGGTGAACAGCTCAAGGTCGGCGAGACCGACGGCACCTACGAGCTGGCCAGGGACCTGCGCCAGCCGGTGTACTCACGCCCGCTGACGCCCAAGGAAGCCGGCGGCTACAACGCCCCCACCCTGCAATTGCAGGTGCCGCTGGACGACCAGGGCAAATTCGCCGGCGTGATCATGGGCGAATACTCCATCGACGGGCTGCTGCGCTTCGGCGTGCCGACCGAAGTCACCGCCAAATACGCCGTGACCCTGATTGACGACAAAAACCAGGTGCTGGCGGGCAGCCTGCCGCCGCCGCGCAATCCTGCAGCCCGGCTGCTGCCCTGGTCCGACGGCGCGGCCGAATACGAGATACCGGTCTCGCCGGTCGGAAACGGCCTGCTGATACGCGCCGAGGGCTACCGCACCTCGCTGGGTGTGGTGGGTAGCGGCTTCTTCTGGCTGGTCAGCGCCCTGAGTGCGCTCACGGTATGGATGCTGCTGGGCACCTGGCGCCACACGCGCCGCCGCGTGCAGGCCCAGCAGGCGCTGATCGCCGAGACCAACTTCCGCCGCGCCATGGAGAACTCCATGCTGACCGGCATGCGCGCGCTCGACCTGCAGGGCCGCATTACCTACGTCAACCCGGCCTTCTGCCAGATGACGGGGCTGACTGAGGGTGACCTGGTGGGCCGCACGCCGCCGTTTCCGCACTGGCCCGAAGGCGAGATCGACACCCTGATGCAACGGCTGGACGATGAGCTGCACGGCCGCACGCCGCCGGGCGGCTTTGAGGTACGCGTCAAGCGCAAGAACGGCCAGATCTTCGACGCCCGCATGTATGTCTCGCCGCTGATAGACCCGCGCGGCCAGCAGACCGGCTGGATGACCTCCATGACGGACATCACCGAGCCCAAGCGCATCCGCGAGGAGCTGACCGCCTCCTATGAGCGCTTCACCACGGTGCTCGAAGGGCTGGACGCCGCCGTTTCAGTGGCACCGCTGGGCAGCGAGGAGCTGCTGTTTGCCAACAAGCTGTACCGCTCCTGGTTTGGCGGCGAGGTGTCGGGCCACCTGAACCTGATCGCGCAGGCCGGTGTGCCCAGCGCCGTGCCCACCGACGACACGCTGGATGCGGTCGACGGCCTGGCCGGTTTCCCGACCGATACGCTGACGGCGGCGCAGACGGAGAACGCCGAAATCTTCGTGCCCGAGCTCAGCAAATGGCTGGAAGTGCGTTCACGCTACCTGACCTGGGTGGACGGCCGCCTGGCCCAGATGGTGATTGCCACCGACATCACGCCGCGGCGCCATGCCGAAGAACAGGCAGCGCAGCAGAACGAGCGCGCCCAGACCGCCAGCCGGCTGATCACCATGGGCGAGATGGCCTCCAGCGTAGCGCACGAGCTGAACCAGCCGCTCACGGCCATCAACAACTACTGCAACGGCATGGTGTCGCGCATCAAGGGCAAGCAGATCAGCAACGAAGACCTGCTGATCGCGCTGGACAAGACAGCCAAGCAGGCGCACCGGGCGGGCCAGATCATCCAGCGCATACGCTCCTTCGTCAAACGCAGCGAGCCCAACCGCACGGCGGCCGACGTGGCCACCATGGTCAGCAACGCCATGGAGCTGGCCGACATCGAGCTGCGCCGCCACCACGTGCGCCTGAGCCACTACATTGCGGCCCGCCTGCCGGAGATCATGGTGGACCCCATCCTGATCGAGCAGGTGCTGATCAACCTGATGAAAAACGCAGCGGAATCGATTGAACAGGCCCATCTGCCCACGGCGCGCCGCAGCGTCGAGCTGCGCGTAGTGCCCAAGCAGATCGAAGACCAGGCCGTGGTGGAGTTTTCAGTGCTCGACACCGGGCGCGGCCTGTCGCCCGAAGTCATGAGCCGGCTGTATGAAGCCTTCTATTCCACCAAGGCCGAAGGCATGGGCATAGGCCTCAAACTGTGCCGCAGCATCGTCGAGTCCCACCAGGGCAGGATGGAGGCCGAGAACCTCTACAATGGGGACGAAGTGGTGGGGTGCCGGTTTACCTTCTGGATCCCTGTGACACCCCTGCTCCTGCCGGCGGCGCCAGCCGGCGACAGCGCAGCAGCCCGAAACGCAGGCGTTCACTGAAGACCCTTCAAGAACCGTCTCTTGAGAAGTTCACGAAAGAAAGTTTGGCATGAGCTTGATTCCCAAAAAAGGTACCGTCTACGTCGTTGATGATGACGAAGGCGTGCGCGACTCGTTGCAGTGGCTGCTCGAGGGCAAGGACTACCGCGTCCGCTGCTACGACTCGGCCGAAACTTTCCTTTCCCGCTACGACCCCCGCGAAGTGGCCTGCCTGATCGTCGACATCCGCATGGGTGGCATGACCGGCCTTGAGCTGCAGGACCGCCTGGTCGAGCGCAAGTCGCCCCTGCCCATCGTGTTCATCACCGGCCATGGCGACGTGCCCATGGCGGTCAACACCATGAAAAAAGGCGCGATGGACTTCATCCAGAAGCCTTTCCAGGAAGAAGCCCTGGTCAACCTGGTGGAGCGCATGCTGGAGCAAGCCAAGGAAGCCTTCAGCGAGTTCCAGCAGTCCGCCAGCCGCGACGCCCTGCTGGCCAAGCTGACCTCGCGCGAGGCCCAGGTGCTCGAGCGCATCGTGGCGGGCAGGCTCAACAAGCAGATCGCCGACGACCTGGGCATCAGCATCAAGACGGTGGAGGCGCACCGCGCCAACATCATGGAAAAGCTCAACGCCAACACCGTGGCCGACCTGCTCAAAATCGCCCTGGGGTCCAACGCGCCCAAAGGCTGACCGCTCTCCTTCGCTGTTTTTCCGATAGCCCCTTGACGCCCGTATTGATTGGACCAGCGGGCGTTTTTACTTTGACAAACCGATTCAAAAATGACCGCCCAGCTGATTGACGGAAACGCCCTCTCCAAACAATTGCGCGCCGACGTCGGCCAGCGGGCCGCCGCCCTGCGCGCGCGCGGCGTCACGCCAGGCCTGGCCGTGGTGCTGGTGGGCGACAACCCGGCCAGCCAGGTCTATGTGCGCAACAAGGTGAAAGCCTGCGAAGACAGCGGCCTGCATTCGGTGCTCGAGAAATACCCCGCCACCCTCAGTGAAGCCGATCTGCTGGCACGCGTGGACGCACTTAACAATGACCCGTCCATCCACGGCATCCTGGTGCAGCTGCCGCTGCCCGCGCACATCGACGCGCACAAGGTCATCGAGGCCATCTCTCCCGCCAAGGACGTGGACGGTTTTCACGTCGCCAGCGCCGGCGCCCTCATGGTCGGCCAGCCCGGCTTCTGGCCTTGCACGCCTTACGGCTGCATGAAGATGCTGGAGAGCATTGGCTACGACCTCAAAGGCAAACATGCCGTGGTCATAGGCCGCAGCAACATCGTCGGCAAACCCATGGCGCTGATGCTGCTGCAAAAGAATGCCACCGTCACCATCTGCCACAGCGCGACCAAAGACCTCAAGGCCATGACGCTGCAGGCCGACGTGATCGTGGCCGCCGTCGGCAAACGCAATGTGCTGACGGCCGACATGGTCAAGCCAGGCGCCGTCGTGCTTGACGTGGGCATGAACCGCAACGACGAGGGCAAGCTTTGCGGCGACGTGGATTTTGAGGGGGTCAAGGAAGTCGCGGGCTACATCACGCCGGTGCCCGGCGGTGTGGGCCCCATGACTATCACCATGCTGCTGGTCAACACACTCGAAGCCGCCGAGCGCGGCTGAGGCGCTTAGTCCGCGGCAGGCGCCTGATCAACTTGCGCTGTGGGCACCAGGCGCCACAACGCCAGGCCGGCGCATAGCCACTGCAGGGCATACAAGGCCGTACCCAGGCCATGCCAGAGCTTGAGGTTGCCACCCTCGGCGCGCGCGCTGACGATGCGCGGCGCAATGCCGAACTCCACCAGCAAGGCCAGCAGCAAGCCGGCGACCACGAACTTCATGGCGGCCTGCGCCTGCAAGGCAAGAGCCGCATCGTCTTTTTTATTGAGCACCAGCAAGAGGAGCATGGTGCAACCCGTGCTGAGCCAGGTTTGTGCGGTGAAGAGCTTGGCGGCCATGGCGCCGGCCGCGGCGGGCGTGCCCAGGTTGGCGAACAGCATGGGAACCACGACGAGGCCCAGGCCGGTCAGGCTGCCCCACCAGAGGGCGGCCACCATCACATTGAAGCGCTGCTTCACGAAATGAAACTCAGATGTACATCACCGCGATGATTTCATAGCGCTTGACACCGCCCGGCGCCTGGACTTCGGCCGTGTCGCCCTCGTTCTTGCCGATCAGCGCGCGCGCGATCGGCGAGCTGATGTTGACACGGCCCAGCTTGATGTCGGCTTCGTCTTCGCCGACGATCTGGTAGGTCACCTTGTCGCCGGTGTCTTCATCTTCGAGCTCTATGGTCGAGCCGAACACGACCTTGCCGCCCGCGTCCAGTTCGGACGGATCGATGATTTGCGCAGCGGAAAGCTTGCCCTCGATTTCCTGGATGCGGCCTTCGATGAAACCCTGGCGGTCCTTGGCGGCGTCGTATTCGGCGTTTTCGCTCAGGTCGCCCTGGGCGCGCGCTTCGGAAATCGAATTGATGACCCAGGGGCGGTCAACGGTCTTGAGTTGGTGCAGCTCGGCCTTGAGGCTTTCCGCGCCGCGCTTGGTAATGGGAATGGTGGCCATGTTTTTTGCTCCTGCAAAAGCGAAACCGCCACCAGTCACCTGGCGGCGGCGCTTGAATCCAAAATTTCAATCAAACAAGTTTAATGCAAATCAAGCCCGGCTCAAGCTGGAAATGGCCCTGGAAATAGCCCGGGAAAAACCCGGGTACCAGACCATCAGGCCAGCTGGGCGTGCAGCTCCTGCACGGAATACACCGGCAGGTTGTCCAGGTATTTCATACCCTCCACGGCCGCTTCGGCACCGGCAATGGTGGTGTAGGTCGTCACGCGGGCCAGCAGCGCCGAGGTGCGGATCTGGCGCGAATCGGTGATCGCGTTGCGCCGCTCTTCGACCGTGTTGATGACCAGGGCGATTTCATTGTTCTTGATCATGTCCACCACGTGCGGCCGGCCTTCGGTGACCTTGTTGACCACGGTGCAGGCAATGCCTGCCGCCTGGATGGCCGCCGCCGTACCTTTGGTCGCGACCAGCTCGAACTTCTGCGCGGCCAGCGCACGCGCCACTTCCACGGCGCGCGGCTTGTCGTTGTTCTTGACGGTCAGGAAGACCTTGCCGGAGGTGGGCAGTTTGGTGCCCGCGCCCAGCTGGGACTTCACGAAGGCTTCGCCGAAGGTCTTGCCCACGCCCATAACCTCACCGGTGGACTTCATCTCGGGGCCGAGAATCGTGTCCACTCCGGGGAACTTGACGAAGGGGAACACCGCTTCCTTGACGCTGAAGTAAGGCGGCGTGACCTCGTCCTTGATGCCTTGCGAAGCCAGCGACTGGCCGACCATGCAACGCGCCGCCACCTTGGCCAGCTGGATGCCGGTGGCCTTGCTGACGAAGGGTACGGTGCGCGAGGCACGCGGGTTGACTTCCAGCACGTAGATCACGTCCTTGCCGTCAATGTTCTGGATCGCGAACTGCACGTTCATGAGGCCAACCACCGTCAGCGCTTCGGCCATGGCCGCGGTCTGGCGCTTGATTTCAGTCACGGTTTCCGCGCTCAGCGAATACGGCGGCAGCGAGCAGGCCGAGTCGCCGCTGTGCACGCCGGCCTGTTCGATGTGCTCCATCACGCCGCCGATAAAGGTGCGGCCCTCAGGATCGCGCAGGCAGTCGACGTCGCATTCGATCGCATCGTTCAGGAAGCGGTCCAGCAGCACCGGCGAATCATGGCTGACCTTGACGGCTTCACGCATGTAGCGTTCGAGGTCACGCTGCTCATGCACGATTTCCATGGCACGGCCGCCCAGCACATAGCTGGGGCGCACAACCAGGGGGTAACCCAGCGCTGCGGCTTTTTCCAGTGCTTCGGGCTCGGTACGCGCCGTGGCGTTGGGCGGCTGGCGCAGCTTGAGTTCATGCAGCAGCTTCTGGAAGCGCTCGCGGTCTTCCGCGGCGTCGATCATGTCGGGCGAGGTGCCGATGATGGGCACGCCGTTGGCTTCGAGGTCCAGCGCCAGCTTCAGGGGCGTCTGGCCGCCGTACTGGACGATCACGCCCAGCGGTTTTTCCTTGTCGACGATCTCGAGCACGTCTTCGAGCGTCAGCGGCTCGAAATACAGGCGGTCGCTGGTGTCGTAGTCGGTGGAGACAGTCTCGGGGTTGCAGTTGACCATGATGGTCTCGTAGCCGTCTTCGCGCATGGCCAGCGCCGCGTGCACGCAGCAGTAGTCAAACTCGATGCCCTGCCCGATACGGTTGGGCCCGCCGCCCAGCACCATGATTTTTTTCTTGTCGGTGGGCGCGGCTTCGCACTCGCTGCCTTCGGCCTCGTAGGTCGAATACATGTAGGCGGTGTTGGTCGCGAACTCGGCGGCGCAGGTGTCCACGCGCTTGTAGACCGGGCGCACGCCCAGGGCGCGGCGCTTTTCACGGATGGCTGTGTCGGTGGTCTTGAGCTGCTTGGCCAGGCGGCGGTCGGAAAAGCCTTTTTGCTTGAGCGCGCGCAGAGTGACGGCATCGATTTTGTCGAGCGAGGTGGTTTCGAGTTCGAGCTCGATCTTGACGATCTGCTCGATCTGCACCAGGAACCAGGGGTCGATCTTGGTCAACGCAAAAACTTCGTCGACGCTCATGCCCTGGGCGAAGGCATCGCCCACGTACCAGATGCGATCCGGGCCGGGCGCGCCGAGCTCTTTCTCGAGCACTTCGCGGTCCTGGGTTTTCTCGTTCATGCCGTCCACGCCGACCTCCAGGCCGCGCAGTGCCTTCTGGAAAGACTCCTGGAAGGTGCGGCCCATGGCCATGACCTCGCCGACGGATTTCATCTGCGTGGTCAGGCGCGAATCAGCGGCCGGGAATTTCTCGAATGCGAAACGCGGAATCTTGGTGACCACATAGTCGATGCTGGGCTCGAAGCTCGCGGGGGTGGCGCCGCCCGTGATTTCATTGCGCAGCTCGTCGAGCGTGTAGCCCACGGCCAGCTTCGCGGCAACCTTGGCGATCGGGAAGCCCGTGGCCTTGGAGGCCAGCGCCGAGGAACGCGACACGCGCGGATTCATCTCGATCACAACCATGCGGCCGTCGACCGGGTTGATCGAGAACTGCACGTTGGAGCCGCCGGTGTCCACGCCGATCTCGCGCAGCACAGCCAGCGAGGCGTTGCGCAGGATCTGGTATTCCTTGTCGGTCAGCGTCTGGGCCGGGGCCACCGTGATGGAGTCGCCGGTGTGCACGCCCATAGGGTCCAGGTTTTCGATGGAGCAGACAATGATGCAGTTGTCGGCGGTGTCGCGCACGACTTCCATTTCGTACTCTTTCCAGCCTAGCAGCGATTCCTCGATCAGCAGCTCGTTGGTGGGAGAGGCCTCGAGGCCGCGCTTGCAGATGATTTCGAACTCTTCAGAGTTGTAGGCGATGCCGCCGCCGGTGCCGCCCAGCGTGAAGCTGGGGCGGATCACGGTGGGGAAGCCGACGGTCTTCTGCACCGCCCAGGCCTCGTCCATGCTGTGCGCGATGCCGGAGCGGGCCGAGCCGAGCCCGATCTTGGTCATCGCGTCCTTGAACTTCAGGCGGTCTTCGGCCTTGTCGATGGCTTCGGGCTTGGCGCCTATCAGCTCGACCTTGTATTTGTCGAGCACGCCGTTGTGCCAGAGGTCCAGCGCGCAATTGAGCGCGGTCTGCCCGCCCATGGTCGGCAGGATGGCGTCGGGGCGCTCCTTGGCGATGATTTTTTCGACAGTCTGCCAGGTGATGGGTTCGATGTAGGTGACGTCGGCGGTGGCCGGGTCAGTCATGATCGTAGCGGGGTTGCTGTTGATCAAGATGACCTTGTAGCCCTCTTCGCGCAAGGCCTTGCAGGCCTGCACGCCGGAATAGTCGAACTCGCAGGCCTGGCCGATGATGATGGGGCCGGCGCCGATGATGAGGACGCTCTTGATGTCTGTGCGCTTAGGCATTTTTCTTCTCCCCAGCCTGTTCCATCAGCGCGGTGAAACGGTCAAACAAGTATGAAATATCGTGCGGGCCCGGCGATGCTTCCGGGTGGCCCTGGAAGCAGAAGGCCGGCTTGTCGGTACGGGCCAGGCCCTGCAGCGTGCCATCGAACAGGCTGATGTGCGTGGGCCTGAGGTTGGCGGGCAGGCTTTTCTCGTCGACCGCGAAGCCGTGGTTCTGGCTGGTGATGCTGACGCGGCCGTTGTCCAGGTCTTTGACCGGGTGGTTGGCGCCGTGGTGGCCGAACTTCATCTTGAAGGTCTTCGCGCCGCTGGCCAGCGCCATGATCTGGTGGCCCAGGCAGATGCCGAAGGTCGGGATGCCGGTTTCGATCAGCTCGCGCACCGCGGTGATTGCGTAGTCGCAAGGCTCCGGGTCGCCCGGGCCGTTGGCCAGGAAGATGCCGTCGGGTTTGAGCTTGAGCACGTCGGCGGCGGGCGTTTGCGCCGGCACCACCGTGATGCGCGCGCCGCGCTCGGCCATCATGCGCAGGATGTTTTTCTTCACACCGAAGTCGAAGGCCACGACGTGGAACTTCGGGGTGATCTGCACGCCGTAGCCGGCGCCCAGCTTCCACTCGGTCTGCGTCCATTCATAGGTCTGCTTGACCGAGACGACCTTGGCCAGGTCCAGGCCGGCCATGCTGGGGGCGCCACGCGCTGCCGCGACGGCTTTCTCGATCGCGGGCTGGCTCACCGCCTCACCCGCGGGCAAAGCCAGGATGCAGCCGTTTTGCGCACCCTTGGTGCGCAGGTGGCGGGTCAGCTGGCGGGTGTCTATGCCGGCGATGGCGACGGTGTTTTCCTTGACCAGGTACTCGGACAGGGTCATGGACATGCGGAAGTTCGAGGCCAGCAGCGGCAGGTCTTTGATGATCAGGCCGGCGGCGTGGACTTTTTCAGCTTCGACGTCTTCGGCATTGATGCCGTAGTTGCCGATGTGCGGGTACGTGAGGGTGACGATCTGCTGGCAGTAGCTGGGATCCGTGAGGATTTCCTGGTAGCCGGTCATCGCGGTGTTGAACACCACTTCGCCGACCGTGGAGCCCGCGGCCCCAATCGAATTGCCGATAAAGACCGTGCCGTCTGCGAGCGCCAGGATGGCGTGAGGGGTGTTTCCCTGTAGAGACAAAAGCACTGGGTTCTCCGGGTTGGTTACGGTTCGCCCAAGCGTGCACAAGATACGTCTCGGTCAAGACTCTTGCAGGCTGCTTTTGAGAGGGTGGTGGCTTTGTATGCGCTCGGGCGAAGCTGTGTTTTGAAAAGCCACTGATTATAGCCTAGGCCGTGGCCCCCACGGTCGCTCACTGCGTGGGCCTGCGGCATCTCCCTGCCCCTTTCATCACACGAGGGGCCGCTGCGCCTGCCGCCTGGCAAAACCAGTTCCGCGGCCCCTGCTGGAATTAGGAGTTCTTCACCAACGAACTTGCGTACAGGCAAATCGCCGCGGCGGCGGCGACGTTGAGCGACTCTTCGCCGCCCGGCTGGTCTATGCGGACCTTGAGGGCTGCCCTGGCCATCAGGCCGTCGCCTACGCCCTGCCCTTCGTGGCCCATGGCCCAGGCGCAGGGCATGGGCAGCTTTTGCTGGTGCAAAAAGCTGCCGTGGTGCGAGCTGGTGACGACGATGGGAACCGTCAAGGCTGCCAGCGCGTCGGGCTCCAGGCCTTCCACCAGTTGCAGGGCAAAGTGGGCGCCCATGCCTGCGCGCAGCACCTTGGGCGACCAGAGCGCCGCAGTGCCCTTGAGGGCGATGACCTGGCCGAAACCAAAGGCCGCCGCGCTGCGCAGGATGGAGCCGACATTGCCGGCGTCCTGCACCCGGTCCAGAATCACTGAAGCAGCATCGGGCTGCAGCCCCGCGCTGGCGGGCAAATCGAGCACAAAGCCCATGCGCGCAGGCGACTCCAGGCCGCTGATCTCGGGCAGCAAGGTGTCGGGGATCACGATGCTTTTGGCCGCTGCCCGCGTAAACGCCGCAGGCGCCCCGGGCCAATAGGACTCGGAGAAGACGGCCAGAGCGGGTTTAAGTCCACGCGCCAGCGCCGCGCGGCACAGGTGGTCGCCTTCCAGCCAGACGCGCCCTTGCTTTCGGTAGGCCGTGCTGTCCTGGGACAGCTTGCGCAAGTCCTTGATCAGCGGGTTGTCGCGCGAGGTGACGTGCGTAACTTCGGAGGACGGCCCGGAAGTATCCTGGCTCATCGCAGGACCTCGGCCACCGGCGCGAAGGACTTGCGGTGTTGCGGGCAGGCACCATGCTCGCGCAGCGCAGCCAGGTGCTCGGCCGTGCCGTAGCCTTTGTGGTCGGCAAAGCCGTATTGCGGATATTCGAGATGGAATTGGGCGCACCATCGGTCGCGGTGCACCTTGGCCAGGATGGAGGCCGCCGAGATGGCGGGCACCAACGCATCGCCTCCCACAATGGCTTCCGACAGGATGACCAGCGTAGGCAGGCGGTTGCCGTCAACGAGCACCTTGTTGGGCTTCAGGCGCAGGCCCTCGACCGCGCGCTTCATGGCCAGCATCGTGGCCTGCAGGATGTTGAGGCTGTCGATCTCCTCGACGCTGGCCTCGGCAATCGAGCAGCACAAGGCCTTGGCACGGATTTCGTCGTAAAGTTTTTCACGGCGCAGGGTCGTCAGCTTTTTGGAGTCGGCCAATCCCTTGATGGGGTTCAATTCGTCAAGGATGACGGCGGCGGCCACCACAGGGCCCATCAGGGGGCCGCGTCCCGCCTCGTCAACGCCGGCCACCAGCCCGGGAATGTCCCAGGACAGCGCGGTTTGCTCAGCCTTCAAGAATTTGCTGGATCGCATCGGTCGCTAATGTTGAAGTGTCTCGCCGCAGTTCGGTGTGCAGCGCGGCGAATCGTTGTTCCACAGCCGCTATTTTGTCAGGTGCCGACGATTTTGCCTCCACCCATTGCAGGATCGCTCCGGCCAGCGCTTCGGGTGTGGCTTGGTCCTGCAGCAATTCGGGCACGGCAAAGTCACGGCACAAAATGTTGGGCAGGCCTACCCAAGGCTGGAGTTTTTTGCGCCGTATGATCTGCCAGGACAGCCAGTTCATGTTGTACGCGATCACCATGGGGCGCTTGTATAACGCCGCCTCCAGGGTGGCTGTACCACTGGCGATCAGGGTCACGTCGCAGGCGGCCAGGGCGGTGTGCGACTGGCCCTCAAGGATTTTCAGATGGGCCCGCATGCCGGTTTCGTCGGCGATGCGTTCGATCGTCGCTTTCAGGGCCGGGATGGCGGGCACGACGAACTGGATGGCTGGCTGCGCTTTCCGGATCAAGGCTGCAGCCGCGAAAAACCGCTGGGCCAGATACTGGATTTCCGACTTCCGGCTACCGGGCAGGATAGCGACCACAGTGCTTTCGTCCCGCAGCCCCAGCGCGCGGCGCGCCGCGGCGCGGTCGGGTTGCAGCGGAATGACATTGGCCAGCGGGTGCCCCACATAAGTCGCGGCAATGCCGTGGACGGCCAGCAAGGCCGGCTCAAACGGAAAGATGCACAGCACGTGGTCGACGCTGCGCCGGATTTTCTCAACGCGGTCGGCGCGCCAGGCCCAGATGGACGGGCAGACGAAATGCACGGTCTTGATGCCCTGGGCTTTCAATGCGGCCTCGAGGTCCAGGTTGAAGTCGGGTGCATCCACACCGACAAAGACGTCGGGGCGCTGCGCCAGCAGGCGTTGCTTGAGCTGCTCGCGTATGCCGACGATCTCGCGGTAGTGGCGCAGCACCTCGACGTAACCGCGCACGGCCAGTTTCTCGCTGGGCCACCCCGCTTCAAACCCGCGCCTGGCCATCTGCGGGCCGCCTATGCCGCTGGAAGACAATGCCGGCCAGCGAGCCTTGAGTCCGTCAAGCAGCAAGCCCGCCAGCAGGTCGCCGGAGGTTTCCCCCGCGACCATGGCCACCTTGGGCCTTGCCGTGGAGCCGCCAGCCTCTCCACGGGCTGGCAGAGGGCTGGTCTCGAGAGACATGGGCCTTACCGGACAATGCCGCGTTGCGGCGAGGTGTGCTCAAGAAAGGAGAGCATCATCTGCACGTCAGGTGCCGACTCCGGGTGTTTCCCGGTCAGCTCGGCAATACGCGCGCGGGCTTGGTCCAGCGTGAGGTCGTCACGGTACAGCGCCTTGTGCATGGCCTTGACGGCGGAAATGCGCTCGGGCGAAAAACCGCGCCGGCGCAGGCCTTCAAAGTTCATGGACCGCGCCTCGGCAGGCTGGCCCTGCACCATGACAAATGGCGGCAAATCGGCGAACAGCAGCGAGCACATCGCCGTCATGCTGTGCGCGCCCAGCCTGACAAACTGGTGGACCACGGTGAATCCGCCCAGGATCACCCAGTCACCCACATGCACATGGCCGGCCAGCTGGGAGTTGTTGGCAAAAATGGTGTTGTTGCCGACCGAACAGTCGTGCGCCAGGTGCACATAGGCCATGAGCCAGTTGTCGTCACCCACACGAGTCACGCCGGTGTCGCCAGGCGAGCCGATGTTGAAGGTGCAGAACTCGCGGATGGTGTTGCGATCGCCTATGACCAGCTCGCAGGGCTCGCCCGCGTATTTTTTGTCCTGCGGGATCGCCCCCAGCGAATTGAACTGGAAAATCCGGTTGTCGCGGCCTATGGTGGTGTGGCCCTCGATGACGCAGTGCGCGCCGACCGTGGTGCCAGCGCCTATCTTCACGTGCGGCCCGATGATGGTGTAGGGCCCGACGCTCACCGACTCATGGAGCTGGGCCTGCGGGTCCACGATGGCCGTGGCGTGTATGCCCGGCGCGGTAAGAGGTGCGGTCATGTCGCGCTCGCCTGGATGGTGGCTGCCCGGCTCACGCTATGGTGCGCATGGTGCACATCAGTTCAGCCTCGCAGGCGACGGTGTCGCCGACGCGGGTCACGCCCTTGAACTTGAAAATGCCGGCCTTCATGCGATCCAGCGTGACATCCATGATCAGTTGGTCGCCCGGCTCGACCGGCCGCTTGAAGCGCGCGCCGTCTATGCCCGCGAAGTAATACACCGTCTTGTCGTCGGGCGTCACGCCCAGGGTTTCAAAGGCCAGCAAGGCGGCGGCCTGGGCCATGGCTTCGAGCATCAGCACGCCGGGCATGACCGGGTGATGGGGAAAATGGCCCATAAAAAACGGCTCGTTGATCGTGACGTTCTTGAGCGCCTTGATGCTTTTGCCTTTTTCAATTTCGAGTACGCGGTCCACCAGCAGGATGGGATAGCGGTGCGGAAGCTGCTTGAGAATTTGGTGGATATCCATCATGATTTTTCTTCAATGTGTCCTGAGTTCAGAATGGCTTTTTCAGCCTGCCGCAGGCGCTCGCGCAGCGTGTGGAGCTGTTTGAGCGAGGCGGCGTTTTTTTCCCAGACAGCATTGTCGTCGATGGGAAAGAGCCCGGTGTAATTTCCGGGCTTGAGGATGGACCGCGTCACGACGGACGCAGCCGACACGTGCACATGGTCGGCCAGGCTCAGGTGGCCCAGCACAATGGCGCCACCGCCCACCGTGCAGTGAGCGCCTATCGTGGCGCTGCCCGCGACACCGGCGCACCCTGCCATCGCGGTGTGCTTGCCCACGCGCACGTTGTGGCCGATCTGGACAAGGTTGTCGAGCTTGACGCCATCTTCGAGCACGGTGTCCTGCAGGGCACCGCGGTCTATGCAGGTGTTGGCCCCGATCTCCACGTCGTCGCCTATCAGCACACCGCCCAGTTGCTCTATCTTGACCCACTGCCCCTGGTGCAAGGCGAAACCAAAGCCGTCTGCGCCTATCACAGCGCCCGGATGCACAATGCAGCGCGCCCCCATGCGGCAACCGTCCGCCAGGGTAACGCGCGCCGACAGGCGGCTGCCGGCACCGATCTGCGCGCCCCTGCCGATGACACAGTGTTCGGCGATACGGGCGCCCTCGCCTATGACGGCGCCCTCCCCTATGCAGGCGAAGGCTCCCACCGAAACGCCGGGAGCCAGCGAGGCAGTGGGGTCGATGAAGGCACTGGGGTGAACGTGCGGCGCGGGCTGTGGGGTATGCCGCTGCTTCCAGAGCTGGGTGACCAGCGCGAAGGCGTGGTAGGGATCGTCCACCACGATGCAGGCGCCCCTGGCTACGGCGGCTTGCCGCGCGGCAGGCGCCACGATGACACAGGCCGCAGCGGACTGCGCGAGCTTGGCTTGGTACTTGGGGTTGCTGAGGAAGCTCAGATCCCTGGGGCCAGCGGCCTCCAAGGTAGAGAGACGCTCAATCTGCAAGCCCGGATCGCCGACCAACTCCGCATTGAGGCCTGCGAGGAACTGGACGATGTCGGCAAGACGGAGTGTCACACTGCGCCTGCCGTTTTGGCGATGGTGATCGTGGTGAACACCCCCGCAATCAACGGGAAGCGTTCAGCGCCTTGATCACCTTGTCGGTGATGTCGTGTTTGGGGTTGACGTAGACCGACTCCTGGAGAATCAGGTCGTACTTTTCGGTTTCCGCCAGGGTCTTCACGACCTTGTTGGCGCGCTCGATCACCTGCTGGAGCTCTTCGTTCTTGCGGGTGTTCAGGTCTTCCTGGAACTCACGGCGCTTGCGCTGGAAATCCCGGTCCTGGTCCACGAGCTGCTTCTGGCGCGTGTTGCGCTGGCTTTCGGCCAGCGTGGGTGCTTCACGCTCAAACTTATCGGAAAGCGTCTTGAGCTGGTTAGCCAGGTCGTTCAGCTCTTTTTCACGCTTGCTGAATTCCTGCTCAAGCTTGGTCTGGGCCGCTTTGGCGGAATTGGCTTCGCGGAAAATGCGGTCCAGATTGACGACACCGACCTTGAACTCCTGCGCGCTCGCGGAGAAACCCGCCAATGCGACAACAAGGCCGAGAAAAATTTTGCTTGAAAGATGCTTCATTAGAAAGATGTACCAATTTGGAATTGCAACCGCTCTATTCTATCGCCTGGCTTTTTACGGATCGGCGTCGCAATCGCGAGCCGCAAAGGCCCCAATGGGGAAATCCAGCTGATGCCAATACCGGTTGAGATACGCAGGTCGTTCAACTTGTATTGTTCTTTTTCCCCGAACACATTGCCGGCATCCACGAAGCCGTACAAACGCAGTGTCCTGTCATTGCCGGCGCCCGGGAACGGCGCGATCAGTTCTGCATTCAGGGTCAATTTTTTAGGTCCGCCAATGGCCAGGTCCGAGGCGTCGCGCGGGCCGAGGGACCCCTGTTCGAAGCCGCGCACTGATCCCAGGCCGCCCGAGTAGTAGTTCTTGAACAGCGGATAAGGTTGGCCGTTCAGGCCCTTGCCCCAGCCAAACTCGCCATTCAGGGCCACGGTGAACTGCTTGTTCAGCGGAATGTACTGCTGGACCTGGTAATTCGCCCGGACGAACTTGATGTCGCCCGCAACGCCCCAGTCGCCGTACACACGCTGGTAGCGGCCCATGGTGGGAACCAGGGAGCTGTCCCGGCTGTCGCGGGACCAGCCGATCGTCAGGGGAACGGAGCTGCTCTTGTAGCCGAACTGGTTGGCGTAGTCCTGGTAGCTGACGGGAAGGTTGGTGCCGGGAACAATGGTCAGTTGCTCGTAACCGCTGCCGAAATAGACGGTGTCGTTCTCGGTGAACGGCACCCCGAAGCGTATGCTGGCGCCGCGGGTTTTCAGGCTGTAATCGCCGCCCTGGCCGGAAAGTGGCTTGGAGGTGCGGTCATAAACGTCTATCGTGCGTGAAATACCGTCGGCGGTGAAATAAGGGTCTATGGTGCTCAGCACCACCTGGCGATTGGACTTGCTGGTATTGAGTTCAATACCCAGGTAATTGCCCGAACCGAACACGTTTTCCTGCTTGATGCCGAACAGCAGCGACACGCTGTCTGCGCTGGAATAACCCGCGCCAAGCTGCAGGTTGCCGGTGGGCTTCTCCGTCACGCTCATCGTCACATCGACCTGGTCTTGCGTACCGGGAACTTCCTGGGTTTCCACGTTCACGTCAGTAAAGTAACCCAGACGGTCCACGCGGTCGCGCGAAAGGCGGATCTTGTCGCCGTCGTACCAGGAGGACTCGAACTGGCGGAATTCGCGGCGCACGACTTCATCGCGCGTGCGGTTGTTGCCCGCCACGTTCACGCGCCGCACATAAGCGCGGCGGGATGGATCGGCCTGGATGACGAAAGCCACGCGGTTGTTGCTGCGGTCTATCTCGGGCACCGCCTCGACGCGTGCAAAAGCAAAGCCGAAGGTGCCGAAATAGTCGGTGAAGGCTTTCGTGGTTTCGGCCACCTGGTCGGCGTTGTAGGGCTCGCCCGGTTCAATCTTCACCAGGGTCTTGAACTCTTCTTCCTTGTTGAGATAGTTGCCTTCGAGCTTGACACCCGACACCACAAAACGCTCACCTTCGCTCACATTGACGGTAATGGCGATGCTTTGCTTGTCTGGAGAGATCGCGACCTGGGTCGACTCGACCTTGAATTCCAGGTAGCCGCGCGACAGGTAGTAGGAACGCAGCGTCTCGATGTCGGCGTTGAGCTTGGTGCGCGAGTAGCGGTCGGACTTGGTGTACCAGCTGAGCCAGCCGCCGGTGTCCAGGTCAAACAGACCCAGCAGCGTGGATTCACTGAAGGCTTTGTTGCCCGTAACGTGAATTTCCTTGATCTTGGCCACCTCGCCCTCCACGACGCTAAACGTCAGGTTGACGCGGTTGCGCTCAATGGGTGTGACGGTGGTGATGACTTCGACACCGTACAGGCTCTTGTTGATGTACTGGCGCTTGAGCTCCTGCTCGGCCTTGTCGGCAAGCGCCTTGTCGAAAGGCTGGCCATCGGCGACGCCCGCTTCGCGCAGTGCTTTTTTCAGCACTTCCTTGTCGAACTCCTTGGTTCCGACGAAATCCACATCAGCCACGGTGGGGCGTTCTTCAACAATCACCACCAGCACGTCCCCATTGACTTCCAGCCTCACATCCTTGAAAAGGCCCAGGCCGAACAACGCGCGAATGGCAGTGGAGCCTTTATCGTCGTTGTAGGTTTCGCCGACACGAAAGGGAAGTGACGCAAAAATGGTTCCAGGCTCCACGCGCTGCAAACCTTCAACCCGAATGTCGCGTACCGTAAATGGGTCAACCGCCCAGGCAGAAGTGGCTGCAAAAAGACCGGCGGCTATGGCGCAAACTGCGCGAACTTTGAAGCGATTTATTTGTTTTTGCATGAAATGTATGGAATTAGCCCAAGAGCCGGGTGACATCGTTAAACAGGGCAACACACATCATGCCCAGCAGGATCGCAACGCCACCGCGCTGCAACCGGTCCATCCAGGCGTCAGACACGCCTCGGCCAGTGATCCCCTCCCAAAGATAATACATCAGGTGCCCCCCATCCAGAACCGGCAGCGGGAGTAAATTCAGGACACCCAGGCTCACGCTGATCAGGGCCAGGAAGGTCAGGTAATAGCTCCAGCCCAGGCTCGCCGACTTGCCCGCATAGTCGGCGATGGTGAGTGGCCCGCTGAGGTTCTTGAGGGAGGCCTCGCCGATCAGCATTTTCCCCATCATGCGCAGCGTGAGGGCTGACACCTGCCAGGTGCGAACTGCACCTTGCCATAGCCCTTCGGCAAAGCCGTAGCGCACCGTGACGAGTTCGGGTGGCGCATCCACGGAGGCCTCAATCCGGGGCACCATGGTCCCGTCCAGAAGCTTCAGCTCAGGCGTGACCTGCAACATCAGCTTCTGGCCTGCGCGGATGATCTGCCAGCTCTGGGGCACTACGGCTGCGGGATCCGCACCGGAGGTTCGCGGGGAGGCGCGTATGACTTCGCGCAACTGCTGCCCATCATTGATCGCGGCATCGCCTATAGCTACCACCCTGTCCCCCGTTTTGAGGCCGGACTTTTCAGCCGGGCTTCCGGGTAGCATGTTCCCGATCACGGGAGCGGTCCACGGCCCCAGGATGCCGATTTTGCGGAACAACTGCGCATCGGCCTCGGGAGCGCCCAATGCGCTCAGCGGCAGGCGCACCGTTTGCCCGGCGCCGGCGGTGTCTGCGCCCAGCACCAGCGTGAGGTCGCGACCGTCCAGTGCGCCCTGTGTCAGGCGCCAGCGCAGGTCCTCAAACGAGCGTACATCCTGGAGTTCGTCGCCTTCAAAAGACGCCTGGACCACCGTTTCATGACCGCGCAGGCCGGCCTTTTCCGCGAGCGATCCGGCCACGGGGCTGGCCAGGACGGCTTTGGGCTCCTGCAGACCGCTCCAGTTGAGGACGGCGTACAAGAGCACGGCCAACAGCAGGTTGGCCGCCGGGCCGGCAGCAACCACCGCGGCCCGGGATTTCAGCGGCTGGGTATTGAAGGCCAGGTGGCGCTCGGCCGGGTCGACGGGCGCCTCGCGCTCGTCCAGCATCTTGACGTACCCCCCCAGCGGCAGCATGCCGATGCAAAACTCGGTGGGCTTGTTTTTGAACTTCCAGGTGTAAATCGGCGTGCCAAATCCGATCGAAAACTTGAGGACCTTGATGCCGCAGGCCACGGCCACGCGGTAATGTCCATACTCGTGCACGGCGATCAGGATTCCCAGCGTTACAACGAAAGAAATCGCAGTCAGCAGCATGTCAGGGCTCCAGTTGTCCGGCAATGCGAAGGGCAAGGCGGCGAGCCTGCCCATCCAGACCGAGCAGGCCCTCAATATCACTTACCTCAGAGGGCGCCAGCGCCTCCAAAGTTGCGTGATTTACATGGTGAATATGGTCGAACCGGATCCGCTTGTCCAGGAAGGCGGCAACAGCAATCTCATTGGCGGCATTCAGCACCACACAGGTGCCCGGTGGTCCACGCAAACTCTCCCAGGCCAGCGGCAAGCAGGGAAAGCGCTGAAAGTCCGGAACCTCGAATGTCATGGCCGCCATGCGAGCAAAATCCAGGCGTGCCGTGCCGCTTTCGATCCGCTCCGGCCAAGACAGACCATACGCGATCGGCACCCGCATATCCGGCGTGCCCAGCTGGGCCATCACCGACGCGTCGTGGAACTGCACCATCGAATGGATGATTTGCTGCGGATGGATGACCACTTCGATCTGCTCAGGCAGAACACCAAACAGGTATTTGGCCTCGATTACCTCCAAAGCCTTGTTCATCATCGTGGCCGAATCCACCGAAATCTTGCGGCCCATGGAAAAATTTGGGTGCGCGCAGGCCTGCTCGGGCGTTACGTCCCGCAGGGTTGCCGGATCGCGAGCGCGAAAAGGGCCGCCCGACGAGGTCAGCATGATCTTTTCGATGCGCCGGGGCCAAACTACAGGGTCTTCCGGCAAGGACTGAAAGATGGCCGAATGTTCGCTGTCAATCGGCAGCAACCGGGCCGCCCCTTCATGAACCGCCCGCATAAACACTTCGCCGCCGACGACCAAAGCCTCTTTATTGGCCAGCAACAGGCGTTTGCCGGCGCGGGCCGCGGCCATGCAGGGCGCCAGGCCCGCCGCACCCACGATGGCCGCCATGACGGTGTCCACCAACTCATGCGAGGCGATCATTTCCAGCGCATCGGGCGCCGACAGCACCTGCACGGGCAGCCCGTGGGCCTTGGTTTTGTCCGCCAGTTGGCGGGCGTGCGGCTCGCTCGCCATCACGGCATAGTGCGGCTTGAACTGGACGCACTGCGCCAGCATCAAGTCGACCTGGGTCGCCGCGCTGAGCGCGAAGACTTCAAAACGATCCGGATGGCGCGCGATCACGTCCAGCGTGTTGACGCCTATGGACCCGGTGGAACCCAGAACGGTGACGCGCTGCTTGCTGAAGGACATACGGGAAAGATAGGTTTAGAGGCTGACCAGCATCATCGCCAGCGGCAGCGTGGGCAACAGGGCGTCGACGCGATCCAGCACCCCACCGTGGCCAGGCAACAGGCCGCTGGAATCCTTGACGCCAGCGCTGCGCTTGATCAGCGATTCGACCAGGTCGCCCACCACACTCATGGCCGCCAGGAAAATGACCGCCAAAAGCATGATCAGCACGCCGTGGGTCGCCGCCAGCCGGCTGTACAGCGTGGCCTCGCCCCCAAAACCGCTGCCCAGGTAGCCCCAAACCAATGACAGCACGACCACGCCGGCCATGCCGCCCCAGACCCCTTCCCAGCTTTTGCCGGGGCTGATCGAAGGTGCCAACTTACCCTTGCTGAACCGGCCGCCGAAAGTGCGACCGGCGAAGTAGGCAAAGATATCGGCCACCCAGACGAGCAGCAGCACGGACAGCAGGAAATTGATACCAAGGACACGCGCCTGTGCAACGGCCAGCCAGGCCAGCCACAGCGCAGCCAGCCCCGCCACCAGCCGCAGCGCCTTGGGAATGCGCGGCCAGCCGGCTACCCCATTGCGCAACAGCCAGCCACCGGCCAGCACCCAGATAGCGCCCGCTGCGGCCCAGAGCAGGGGCAAGGATTGATCCAGCAGGCCGGTGTACCAGGACAGCGCGCAAGCCGCCACGCACACCAGGCCCAGCGCCGTGGATACGCCCTGCCCGTAACCATTGAGGCGGCCCCACTCCCAGGCACCCGCTGCGATCAGCAGCAGCGCCACGGCGCAAAAGGGCTGGGGGGTGGAATAAAAAAGTGCGGGCAGCAAAATGGCCAGCAGGACGATCGCCGTGATGACACGCTGTTTAAGCATCAAGCCGCCTTTGCATTATGGTTGTTGCCCTGGCCGCCGACCTGCGCCGACGTCTGGCCAAAGCGCCGCTCGCGAGTGCGAAAAACGGCAATCGCCTCATCGAGCGCCGCCTCGTCGAATTCGGGCCAGAGCTTGTCAGAGAAATGCAGCTCCGAATAGGCTGCCTGCCACAGCAAGAAGTTGCTGATGCGCAGTTCACCGCCGGTGCGTATCAGCAGGTCCGGATCCGGCACATGCGCCATGGCCATGGCCCGGTCCAGCGACAGCTCGGTGATCGCCTCGCCGCGGTCGGCCAGCTTCTGCGCGGCCTGCGCGATGTCCCAACGGCCGCCGTAGTTGAAACAGACGTTAAAAACCAGCCGGCTGTTGGCAGAGGTATCCAGCTCGGCCTTTGCCAGGCCGGCCCGGACCTTCTCAGAGAGCCGCTCACGGTCCCCGATGAAGTGCAGCTGCACGCCGTTTTCATTCAGGCTGGGCACTTCCTTGGCCAATGACAGGGCCAGCAACTCCATCAGGCCTGAGACCTCTTCGGATGGCCGGTTCCAGTTTTCGGATGAGAACGCAAATACCGTCAACACGCCGATGCCGCGCTCCAGGCAAGCGCGCACGCAGCGGCTCAGCGAATCAACGCCCTGCTTGTGGCCCGCGATGCGGGGCAGAAATCGTTTGGTCGCCCAGCGGCCATTGCCGTCCATGACGATGGCAATGTGGCGCGGGACCGGATTGGAAGTGGCGGCCATGGACAGTTCAGGCCAGACGCTGAAGCGTCAAACCGCCATGATGTCTTGTTCCTTGCCGGCGACCAGCTTGTCGACTTCGGCAATGAAACGGTCAGTGAACTTCTGGATGTCTTCCTGGGCGCGGCGCTCGTCGTCTTCGGACGCCAGCTTTTCCTTGACCAATTTTTTGATGCCGTCGTTGGCATCACGGCGCAGGTTGCGGATGGCGACTTTGGCGTGCTCGCCCTCACCGCGCACGACCTTGGTGAGCTCCTTGCGGCGCTCTTCCGTCATGGCCGGCATGGGGACGCGTATCAGGTCGCCCTGCGCCGCCGGGTTAAGCCCCAGGTCGGAGTCACGGATGGCTTTTTCGATTTTGGCGCCCATGCCTTTTTCCCAGGGCGACACGCTGATGGTGCGCGCGTCGAGCAGCGACACATTGGCAACCTGGCTGATAGGCACCATGGAGCCATAGTAGTCAACGTGCACGGTATCGAGCAGGCCGGGGTTGGCGCGGCCGGTGCGGATCTTGGTCAGGCCGTTCTTGAACGAGTCGATGGACTGCAGCATTTTTTGCTCTGCCAGCTGCTTGACTTCAACAATGCTCATGGTCGAATCTCCGGATTTTTATAGCGAAAAAAGCAAGCCATGCAAGGCCCAAACTTAGACGTGAACCAGCGTTCCCTCGTCTTCGCCTTGCACCACGCGCTTCAACGCGCCGTGTTTGAAAATGCTGAACACCTTGATGGGCAGCTTCTGGTCGCGGCACAGCGCGAAGGCGGTGGCATCCATGACCTCGAGGTTTTTGCCCATGGCTTCATCAAACGTGATGTTGGTATAGCGCGTGGCCTTCGGGTCTTTCTTGGGGTCCGCAGTGTACACACCGTCGACCTTGGTGGCCTTGAGTACGATCTCGGCGCCTATCTCGGCGCCGCGCAACGCGGCGGCCGTGTCGGTGGTGAAGAAGGGGTTGCCGGTGCCGGCCGCGAAAATAACGACCTTGCCCTCTTCGAGATACTGCAAGGCTTTGGGGCGAACATAGGGCTCCACCACACGCTCAATCCCGATGGCGGACATCACGCGAGCGATAAGGCCGGCCTTGTCCATGGTGTCGCCCAAAGCCAGGGCGTTCATCACGGTGGCCAGCATGCCCATGTAGTCGGCGGTGGCGCGGTCCATTCCGACCGAGCCGCCCGCCACGCCGCGGAAAATATTGCCGCCGCCAATCACCACAGCCACCTCGACACCCATGCGGGTGACCTCGGCGATTTCCTCGACCATGCGCACAATGGTGGCGCGGTTGATGCCGAAGGCATCATCCCCCATCAAGGCCTCACCTGACAGTTTTAACAAGATTCGCTTGTAGGCTGGCATGTGAGGGGCTTTCTATGGTTGAAGTGAACTGGAGTTTAGCGGCCTTCCGGCTAGGCTGAGTACTTAAGCGCCCTTGGCGGCCGCGACCTGGGCGGCGACTTCGGCGGCGAAATCGTCGACCTTCTTCTCGATGCCCTCGCCCACCACGTACAGCGTGAAGGACTTGATCGTGGTGGCCTTTTCCTTGAGCATTTGCTCGACGGTCTGCTTGTCGTTCTTGACGAAAGTCTGGTTATACAGGCTGACTTCCTTCAGGTACTTTTGCACGCCGCCTTCGATACGCTTTGCAACAATTTCAGCGGACTGCACGGGCTTGCCTTCGGCCTGGGCCTTGGCGGCATCTTCAGCAGCCTTGGCAGCGGCCACCGAGCGCTCTTTGGCGACCAGTTCGGCGGGAACTTCGGCGCTGGACAGCGACACGGGTTTCATCGCGGCCACGTGCATCGCCACGTCCTTGGCGGCGGCTTCGTCGCCTTCAAACTCAACCACCACGCCGATGCGCGTGCCGTGCAGGTAAGAAGCCAGCTTGCTGCCGCTAAAGCGCTTGAAGCGGCGCACGCTCATGTTTTCGCCGATCTTGCCGATCAGGCCCTTGCGCACGTCTTCAACCGTAGGGCCGAAACCGTCCAGCGACAGGGGCATGGCGCCCACGGCGTCCACGTCGGCCGGGTTGTTCTTGACGATGCCTTCGACCACGGCTTTGGCAAAAGCCAGGAAGCTGTCGTTCTTGGTCACGAAGTCGGTTTCGCAGTTGATCTCAACCAGCGCGCCCACATCGCCTTCGCGGTGCGCGGCCACCACGCCTTCAGCGGTGACGCGGGAGGCGGCCTTGCCGGCCTTGCTGCCGAGCTTGACGCGCAGGAGCTCTTCAGCTTTTTCGAAATTGCCCTCTGCCTCGGTCAGTGCCTTCTTGCACTCCATCATGGGGGCGTCGGTCTTGGCGCGCAGTTCAGCGACCATGCTTGCAGTAATTGCCATTTTGATTCTCCGTTTTGTCGTGTTCACAGGGATGGGCCGACCGGGCCTGTCCCTTCTTGATGCTTGAGTTGTGAAAAAGGGGCTACGCGAGCCCCTTTTTCGCGTCTGGCGCAGCGCCGCAAACTATCAGGCGGCTGCGTTGTCCACTTCCACGAACTCGTCCGAGCTCTCGGCGGAAACCGCCTTGACAACGTCGTTCACGGCGTTGGCGCGGCCTTCGAGGATCGCGTCGGCGATACCGCGGGCATACAGCGCCACGGCCTTGGAGGAGTCATCGTTGCCGGGGATCACGTAATCGATGCCGATAGGCGAGTGGTTGGAGTCAACCACGCCGATCAGTGGGATGCCGAGCTTCTTGGCTTCCAGGATCGCGATTTTGTGGAAACCCACGTCGATCACGAAGATGGCGTCCGGCAATGCGTTCATGTCCTGAATGCCGCCAATGTCTTTTTCCAGCTTTTCGATCTCGCGCTTGAAGGTCAGCTGTTCTTTTTTGCTGATGGATTCGAGGCCGGCTTCCTGCTGGGCCTTCATCTCTTTCAGGCGCTTGATGGAAGTCTTGACCGTCTTGAAGTTGGTCAGCATGCCGCCCAGCCAGCGCTGGTCAACGTAAGGCACGCCGGCACGCTTGGCTTCGGTGGCGACGATTTCGCGAGCCTGGCGCTTGGTGCCCACCATCAGGATGGTGCCGCGGTTGGCGGACAGCTGCTTGGCGAACTTCATCGCCTCCTGGTACATCGGCAGCGATTTTTCCAGGTTGATGATGTGAATGCGGTTGCGATGGCCGAAGATGTACGGGGCCATCTTGGGGTCCCAGAAGCGGGTTTGGTGTCCGAAATGAACGCCTGCTTCCAGCATTTCGCGCATAGTGGTCGACATAAAAATACTCCAAAAGGTTGTGTCTAAAATCAGCGCTTATCGCCCCGACGCTCTCTTTTTGAGACTCCGGGACAACACCTTGGGGTGGCTGATTTGCGATTTGCATTGCAAACAACACAATCGTCATTCGCAAAGCCTGTCGAGTATAACATCCTCCTGCCCTCCTCTCTCGATCCCACCCTCCGCCCATGAGCCAGCCCCTCCTTTCCGGCGACCTCCATACCGTCCGCCAGGCACTCCAGGCGGGCCAAGCGCAAGCCCCGGAAATCCTGGCGCGAGCCGCCCTGGCCGCGCAAAGCGAGGCCTGCCGCCATGTTTTTATGCCCGGCTCGCCCGCAAATCCCCCTGAAACGCTGAAAAACACCCCTCCCGGCGGCTCCGGGTTGCCGCTTGCCGGTATCCCTGTGTCCATCAAGGATTTGTTCGACGTGGCGGGCCAGGTTACTGCCGCCGGCTCCAAGGTGCTGGCCCAAAACGCCCCCGCCCAGGCCGATTGCCCCGCGGTCGCCCGCCTGCGGGCCGCCGGCGCGGTGCTGGTGGGCCGCACCAACATGGTGGAATTCGCCTTTTCAGGGGTGGGCATCAATCCGCACTATGGAACGCCCGCCAACCCAGCCGATCCGGAAATCGCCCGCATCCCTGGCGGCTCCTCCTCAGGTGCGGCGGTGTCGGTAGCCACTGGCGCGGCCCTGGTGGGGCTGGGCTCGGACACCGGCGGCTCGATCCGCATTCCCGCCGCACTGTGCGGCATCGTCGGCTTCAAGAGCACCGCCCGCCTGGTGCCGACCACCGGTGCCCTGCCCCTTTCGACCAGCCTGGACACCGTCAGTGCCCTCACGCGCTCGGTGCGCGACGCCGTCATCGTGCACGAGGTGCTGGCGGCGCGCCAGGTCAGGCTGGCTGGCAAGCCGCTGTCGGCTTGCCGTCTGGCTGTCAGCCGCACCCTGATGCAGGACGCATTGAGCGATACAGTAGCCCAGGCGTTCGAACGCAGCTTGCTGGTTCTGCGCCGCGCCGGTGCTCGCATCGAAGAGATCGCACTGGAGGAAATCGGTGAACTGCCGGCCATCAACGCCACCGGAGGCCTGTCGGCGGCGGAAAGCTATGCCTGGCACCGCAAGCTGATCGCCGAACACCAGGCGCGCTACGACCCGCGTGTCGCGCTGCGCATCCTGCGCGGCGCCAGCATGAGCGCGGCCGACTACATTGACCTGCTGGCGGCACGCAAGGACTGGATCACCCGCATGGAAACGCGCCTGGACGGCTTTGACGCCGTGCTGTCGCCCACCGTGCCCCTGGTCGCGCCGCCCATCGCCGGTTTGCTGGGCGACGACACCGAGTTTTTCAGGGTCAACGGCCTTTTGCTGCGCAATACCTCGGTGGTGAACATGCTCGACGGCTGCGCGATTTCCCTACCCTGCCACACGCCCGGCCAGTTGCCCGTGGGCCTGATGCTGTGGCACGCGGCCCTGCATGACGACGGGGTGCTGGATCTGGCCCTGCAAGTGGAAGCCGCCCTGGCACAGTCGCTACAACAATAACCGCCGCAACCCCATCCTGCCCGGGCTCGCGGCCTGCTCACCCATAAAAAAAACAATGCACAACAAGATTTCCCGTCCCAAACGCCCCGCCTCCACGCCATGCCGCCGCGGAGCCTTCGCATGAGGATCGCCATCATCGGCGCCGGCATCATCGGCGTCACCACAGCCTACGAGCTGGCCCTGGACGGCCATGAAGTCACCGTGTTCGAGCGGCGCGGCGCGGCAGCCGAGGAAACCAGCTTCGCCAACGCCGGCCTGGTCGCACCGGGTTACGTCACACCTTGGGCGGTGCCCGGCATGCCCCGCAAAGTCCTTAGCCACCTGTTCAGCCGCCACGCCCCCGTCAAGCTCGGCTGGCCGCTGTCGGCCGGAGAACTCGCGTGGATGTGGCAGTGGTTCCGTGCCTGCAATCTGGAAACCTACCTGGCCAATCGGGCACGCATGCAGCGCCTGGCTTTTTACAGCCGCGAGCGACTTCACCATCTGACGGCCGAGCTGCAGCTCGAATACGACGGCAGTCCCGGCTATATGGTGCTGCTGCGTTCCGAAAAAGACAGCAAACTGGTGCAGCCCGGTCTGGCGGTACTGCGCGACGCGGGCGTAACCTTCAAGGAAATCGGCCCCGAGGAAGTCCTCAAGATCGAGCCGGCGCTGAACCCCGACACGCCCTTCCTGGGTGCCGTGCACCTGCCCAACGACGAGGTGGCCAATTGCCGGCAGTTCGCGCTGCTGCTGAAGAACGAGGCCCAGCGCCTGGGCGTGAATTTTGAGTTCAATACCACCGTGGCCCGGCTGGAGCAGGCACAACCCGCCAGCCTGGTCATCACCGGTGAAAGCACGCCGCGCGGCTTCGACCGAGTGGTCATGTGCGCGGGCCTGGCCTCGGCGCAGCTCTTGAGGCCGCTGGGCCTGAAGATTCCGATGGCCGCGGTCTACGGCTACTCCATCAGCGCGCCGATTCGCGAACCCCTGAACGCGCCGCGCAGCGCGCTGATGGACGAGCGCTACAAGGTGGCCATCTCGCGCATGGGCAACCGCGTGCGCGTGGCCGGCAGCGCCGAGATCGGCGGCTCGCTGGACAACAAGCGCGCCGCATCGCTGCAAACCCTTTACAAGGTCTTGCATGACTGGTTTCCGGGTGCGGCCCAGCTCGCCAATACCGGCTCCAGCGTGCAGGAATGGAAAGGCGCCAGGCCCATGCTGCCCGACGGGCCGCCCATCATCGGCGACAGCGGCATCCCCGGCCTCTGGCTCAACCTGGGCCATGGCTCCAGCGGCTGGGCGCTCAGCTGCGGCAGCGCGCGAGCGCTGGCCGACCTCATGGCCGGCAAAAACACCGACATCGACATGGAAGGCCTGGGCGTCGCGCGCCTGGCTTGAACCCCGCTCCCTTGCGCTCCCCGAAAGCCCGGTCCGCCGGGCTTTTTTACG
The DNA here is from genome assembly GCF_056402935.1 of Polaromonas sp. P3_B1. Lineage (NCBI taxonomy): Bacteria > Pseudomonadati > Pseudomonadota > Betaproteobacteria > Burkholderiales > Comamonadaceae > Polaromonas > Polaromonas sp. P3_B1. The sequence goes on along the minus strand of NZ_JBFUGK010000010.1, from coordinate 54,172 downwards.
CCCGGGGCCGCACAATCGGGCCATGCGAAGAATTTCCAGCGCCCACAGCGAGCCGCTTCACAGCGTGGCGGCCACCCGCGAACTTGAGCGGCTCGCCGCCGCCGGCCTGTCGCCGCACACGCTGATGCAGCGGGCCGGCCTTTCAGTCGCGCGCCTGGCGCTTGCCCTGGCGCCGCACGCGCGGCGCATCTGGATCGCCTGCGGCCCCGGCAATAACGGCGGCGACGGCTTCGAGGCCGCCATGCACCTGCACCGCTGGGGCAAAACCGTGAGCCTGACCTGGACAGGCCCACCGCCCGGAAAAACCGGCCAGCCGCCCGACGCCCAGGCCTCGCGCGAGCGGGCCCTGGCCGCAGGCGTGCCCATGGCTGTGGAGCCACCCGAGGACTTCGATTTCTGCATAGACGCGCTGCTAGGCATAGGCGGAACGCTGGATCCGGCCCGGCCTGGCACGGCCTTGATGCTGGAATGGCTGGCACGCATGCAGGCGAGCGCTGTCCCGCGGCTGGCCGTGGACCTGCCCACCGGCCTGGACGCAGCCACCGGGGCCTTTCCCGTCGGATTGGCCGCTGCACCGGATGTTTTCACTTTGAGCCTGCTGACCCTGAAACCGGGGCTGTTTACCGCGAATGGCCGCGACCGAGCGGGCCAGGTGTGGTTTGACGATCTTGGCACAGCGGCCGTTGGCGGACCGGCGCCGGATGCTTGGTTGCTGGGGGCCGACCGGGCGTCGCACGCGCCCAGGCACGGCACCCCACACGCCAGCCACAAAGGCAGTTTTGGCGACGTGGCGGTGCTGGGCGGGGAAACCGCTGCCCGCAGCCATATGGCCGGTGCCGCGCTGCTGGCCGCAAGGGCAGCGCTGCATGCGGGCGCGGGCCGGGTATATGTGGCCTTGCTCGGGACCCCGGCACTCAGCGCAGATATCCAGCAACCCGAATTGATGTTTCGCACGCCAGAAGCCCTGGACCTGCCGCGGCAAGTGCTCGTGTGCGGATGCGGCGGCGGTGACGCCGTGCGCGCCGTGCTGCCCAAGGTGCTGTCGGCCACGCCACAGCTGGTGCTGGATGCAGATGCGCTGAATGCCATTGCCGGCGATACGCAGCTGCAGGCCCAGCTCGCGGCCCGCCACCGCCGCGGCTACGCGACGGTGCTCACCCCGCATCCGCTCGAAGCCGCTCGCCTGGCCGGCACCAGCGCGCAGGACGTGCAGGCAGACCGGCTGGCATACGCTCGTCGGCTGGTCGACCGCTTTCAGTGCGTCGTCGTGCTCAAGGGTTCGGGAACCATCATTGCGGCACCCGGCCAGGCCTGCACCATCAACAGCAGCGGCAATGCCCTGCTGGCCACGGCAGGCACCGGCGACGTGCTCGCCGGCATGCTGGGAGCCCGAATGGCCGGGGGATTGGAGGCTTTTGAGGCGGCGTGCTGCGCTGTGTTTGCCCATGGCCACATGGCCGATGAATGGCCGACACGCCACGGCGCACAAACGCTCACGGCCTCAGCGCTGGCCGCCTCCTAAACCAGGACCATCAAGGCGATCTGCAACAGCACGATCAACACCAGCGCCGAGAGGTCCACCCCTCCCACGGCCGGGATCACGCGGCGCAGCGGCGCCAGCACGGGCTCGGTCAGGCGGCCCAGCAAGGCATAGGCGGGCGAGCCCGGCTGTATCCACGAGAGGATGGCAAAACCCAGTACCAGTATGAACAAGGTTTGAAGCGCCACGCGGATCAGCATCTTGAGCGCAAAGGAAAGCAAGGTCAGCAACACCATAGGCACAAACGCAATTGCGCCCAGCAGCAAACCGACCAGCAGACCCCATAGCAAGGCATAGGCCAGCGCCAGCAAGGCGGCGGCGATCACACTGGCCCAGTCCACCCGCGACTGTGCGAGCGACCTGGGCAACGCGCGGCGCAGCGGCTTGACCAGCCAGTCGGTAAGGGCCATGACAAAGCGGCCCGGCTGGGCGCTCATATTGACCCGGACCCAGTTCATCCAGGCGCGCAGCAGCGCCGCGGCAATCAGCAGGAAGAAGATGGTTTCAAGAACAAACAACAGGATGCGGATCAGCATGCGCGGCCCGCCCTGCTTGGGAAACGACAAAGAAAACAATTCATCGCGATGTCCTGCATTCCTAACGGCGCGGCTTCTTGCCCTGCTTGCGCCCGGCGCTGCCTGCGGCTTTCTTGACGGCGGCCTTCAAAGCCTGAATAGGCGATTTGGCCGCGCGCTCGCTGCTGGCGCTGCGGCCTGAACCGCCGCCACGGCTGCCGGAGCGGGTTTCCGTGCGTTTGCCGGCTGTTTTTTTACCGGCCTTGCCTGTCCTGGTTTCCCTGGCCTCGCGCTCCTGGGCAGGCAACTCCGCGGCATGGCCACCGGTCTTGTCCTTCATGGCGCGCCCAACCAGGTCCTGGCCTTCGTTCACCAGGCGGAAGTCGATCTTGCGGCCGTCCAGGTCCACCCGGCTGACCTGAACCCTCACACGTGTGCCGATGGCATAGCGTATGCCGGTGCGCTCGCCGCGCAGCTCCTGGCGGGCTTCGTCGAAGCGGAAGTATTCGCCGCCCAGCTCGGTGATATGCACCAGGCCTTCCACGTACATCGCGTCCAGCGTGACGAAGATGCCGAAGCCCGTGGCCGCCGTGACGACGCCGCCGAACTCTTCACCCAAATGCTCGCGCATGTACTTGCACTTGAGCCAGGCCTCGACGTCGCGGCTGGCTTCATCGGCGCGGCGCTCGTTGGCGCTGCAGTGCAGGCCGGCCGCCTGCCAGGCGAGCTCGTCGGCGCTGGCCTTCTTGGGCTTTTGCGTCGGCTCCTTGGCGTTGACGCGCGAGGCCAGCCGCTTGGAGAGCTTGGCCTCGGCCTCGCCCGGCGTGGGCAGGACCGGCAACTGGTATTTGGCCTTGTTGAGCACGGCCTTGATGACGCGGTGCACCAGCAAATCAGGATAGCGCCGGATCGGACTGGTGAAGTGCGTGTAGGCCTCGTATGCCAGGCCGAAGTGGCCGCTGTTCATGGGCGTGTAGATGGCCTGCTGCATGGAGCGCAACAGCATGGAGTGGATTTGCTGCGCGTCCGGCCTGTCCTTGGTGGCCAGCGCGATGCGCTGGAACTCACCGGGTTCCGGGTCGTCGCTGATGGTCATGCCGACGCCGGCGATCTTCAGGTAGTTGCGCAGCATCTCCTTCTTCTCGGGCGTCGGGCCTTCATGCACGCGGTACAGGCCGACGTGTTTGCTCTGTGCGATGAAATCGGCCGAGCAGACATTGGCGGCCAGCATGGCCTCCTCAATCAGGCGGTGCGCCACATTGCGGGTACGCGGCACGATTTTTTCGATACGGCCGGCCTCGTCGCAGACGATTTGCGTTTCGGTGGTTTCAAAATCCACCGCCCCGCGCACCCCACGCTCCTTGAGCAAAGCCTGGTAGACGTCGTGCAGATCGAGCAAGTGCGGCACCAGCGCCTTGCGCTGCGCGGCTTCGGGGCCGCGCGTGTTGGCCAGGATGGCGGCGACCTCGGTGTAGGTGAAGCGCGCGTGGCTGAACATCACCGCCGGGTAAAACTGGTAGGCATGGACCTCGCCCTTGGCATTGACCAGCATATCGCAGACCATGCACAGGCGCTCGACGTTGGGGTTGAGCGAGCACAGGCCGTTGGAGAGTTTCTCCGGCAGCATGGGAATCACGCGGCGCGGGAAGTACACGCTGGTGGCGCGGTCGTAGGCGTCGATGTCGATGGCGCTGCCGGTCTCCACATAATGGCTCACGTCGGCGATCGCCACCAGCAGGCGCCAGCCTTTGCCGCGGCCGACCTTGGCCGGTTCGCAATAGACGGCATCGTCAAAGTCTCTGGCGTCTTCCCCGTCGATGGTGACCAGCGGCACGTCGGTCAGGTCGATGCGGTGCTTTTTGTCGGTCGGCCGCACAGCATCCGGCAAGGCGCGGGCCAGGGCCAGCGCTTCGTCGCTGAACTCATGCGGCACGCCGTATTTGCGCACCGCGATTTCGATTTCCATGCCGGGGTCGTCGATCTCGCCCAGCACTTCCTTGACACGGCCCACAGGCTGGCCGAACAGCGCAGGCGGCTCGGTCAGTTGCACCACCACCACCTGGCCGGCCTTTGCCGTGCCGGTAGCGCCTTTCGGAATCAGTACGTCCTGGCCGTAGCGCTTGTCTTCAGGTGCAACCAGCCAGACGCCGCTTTCCTGCAGAAGGCGGCCGATGATGGGATTGGAGGAGCGCTCGATGATCTCGGTCACGCGGCCTTCGGGCCGGTTTTTGCGGTCATGCCGCACGATGCGCGCCTTGACGCGGTCCTTGTGCAGCACCGCGCGCATTTCATTGGGCGGCAGGTAAATATCCGCCTCGCCATCGTCGCGCAATACGAAACCGTGGCCGTCGCGGTGGCCGGAAACAGTGCCCTCGAATTCAGCGAGCAGGCTGGAGGAATGGGCGGGCGATGCGCCCGCGGAGGAATGAGTTGTTTTGATAAAAAGTCTCTTTTTGTTGGGGGCTGCTGGTTTTGAGTATGCAGCCGAAATATTTCAGGAAATTTGCGAATTCGAGCCTCGAAAAGCGTTCAAGTAATGGTACACTGCTAGCTGTGCCCGGGTGGCGGAATTGGTAGACGCGCACGGTTCAGGTCCGTGTATCGCAAGATGTGGAGATTCGAGTTCTCTCCCGGGCACCAGATACACCAAACAGCTTTGCCAGACTCTGAAACGAGCTCTGGAAGAAAGCAAGATTAAAGCCACTGCGACCCAGTGGCTTTTTTTGTTTCCGGGCCACCTCTTGTGGCCCGGTTTGCCGTTCGCGGGATTGTTCAAACAGGCACAGCAACCAGGTCGTGTCCCTGGGTCCCCACAATGCGGGCTCGCGTGAACTCACCTACTTTCAGCGTCTTGCTGATTTTCTCGGGCGGCAGCAGCTTGACGACGCCGTCGATCTCGGGCGCATCGGCATAGGAACGGCCGACACCACCCTTTCGGCCCAGCGCGGGGGCCGAATCCACCAGCACCTGCATGGTCGCGCCTATGCGCTGCTGCAGCTTCTGGCTGGACACCGCCTCGGCCACCGCCATGAAACGCGCGCGCCGCTCTTCACGCAGTTCCATAGGCAGCATGCCGGGAATATCGTTGGCCGTGGCACCTTCCACCGCGCTGTAGGCAAAGCAGCCCGCGCGGTCGATCCTGGCTTCGCGCATAAAGTCCAGCAGGTGTTCGAACTCAGCCTCGGTCTCACCGGGGAAGCCGGCAATAAAAGTGCTGCGAATCACGATCTCGGGGCAGATCTCGCGCCAGCGCGCAATGCGCTCAAGGTTTTTCTCGCCGCTGGCCGGCCGCTTCATGCGCTTGAGCACATCCGGATGGCTGTGCTGCAGCGGAACGTCCAGGTAAGGCAGCACCTTGCCGGTAGCCATCAGTGGCAGCACTTCGTCCACACTGGGATACGGGTAGACGTAATGCAAGCGCACCCACGCACCATAGGGCTCAGCGATCTCGCCCAGCGCCTGCACCAGCTCCAGCATGCGCGTCTTGACGGGTTTACCGTCCCAAAAGCCGGTGCGGTATTTCACATCCACGCCGTAGGCTGAGGTGTCCTGGCTGATGACCAGCAGTTCCTTGACGCCGCCTTCAAACAGTGCGCGCGCCTCATTGAGCACATCACCAATCGGGCGCGACACCAGGTCGCCGCGCATCGAAGGGATGATGCAGAAGGTGCAACGGTGGTTGCAGCCTTCGCTGATCTTGAGGTAGGCATAGTGCCTGGGCGTGAGCTTGACACCCGCAACACCGAAGGCGTTGGGAACCAGGTCGATAAAGGGATCATGCGGCTTGGGCAAATTCAGGTGCACCGCATCCATGACTTCCTGCGTCGCATGCGGGCCGGTGACGGCCAGCACGCTGGGATGCATCTGGCGAACCAGATTTCCGCCATCCTCGCCGGCCTTGGCGCCCAGGCAACCGGTGACGATAACGCGGCCATTTTCCGCCAGCGCCTCACCGATGGTGTCCAGGCTTTCCTTGACCGCGTCGTCAATAAAGCCGCAGGTGTTGACGATCACGAGGTCGGCACCCTCGAAGGTCTTGGAGGTCTGGTAGCCCTCGGCGCTCAATTGCGTGAGGATCAGTTCGGAGTCGGTCAGGGCCTTGGGGCAGCCCAGGCTGACAAAGCCGACTCGCGGCGCGGCCTTGGCATTGGCGGGGGCGGATGGGGAAATTACGTCGCTCATGGGGTCTATTGTCTCAGGGTAGGCGTCAGGGCGAACCGTGAACCCCGGATGGCCTTCAATGGCCTGCCAGCGCGCGGGCACATGCCCGGCGCCCAGCTCACTTTTTCAAACCAAAAGCCTGGAGCATCTGCTCGCTCTGCTTTTGCATCTGCTCCTGCATCTGCGTAAAAACGTTCTTGGATTGCTCCACATAGGTACCCATCATTCCCTGCATCATGGGCGACTGGGCGTTCATGAACTGCGCCCACATTTCAGGGGTCAGCCCCTTGGACTGCTCGGCCATCTTGACCTGCAAGTCCATAAAGCTCTGGACATTTTTTTCCAGGTAAGCGCCCATGAAACCTTGCATCGCATTCCCGTAAAAACGGATGATGTTGGCCAGCACGGCCTCGGTGAACATGGGTGCGCCGCCGGTTTCTTCTTCAAGAATGATCTGCAGCAGGATGCTGCGCGTCAGGTCCTCGTTGGTCTTGGCATCGCGCACCACGAAATCAGCGCTCTCCATCACCAGTTGCCGCACTTCGGTGAGCGTGATGTAGGTCGAGGTCTCGGTGTCGTAGAGCCTGCGATTCGGGTACTTCTTGATCACGCGGGACGCCGCAGTCTTGCCGGCAGCCCGGCCGCTTTTGGCGCCGGAATTGCCGTCGACAGCCGCTTCGCCCTCTGAAGGCGGAAGGCCGGATGCCGGACTGGTGGATTTGCTTTTTGGCACTGATTTCTCCTCTGAATGACGGCCAGCGTCGGGACGCCGGGGCTCAAGACATTCTAGGAATTCTGATGTACTCAATCCCCTTGGTTTACCCTGTGTGATGGGCATCGCATCATCGATGCAAAAGCCTGGACAGGAACCGTTCTTGGGAATTGGTAGGCGCGATTGGACTCGAACCAACGACCCCCACCATGTCAAGGTGGTGCTCTAACCAGCTGAGCTACGCGCCTAAGGACTGTTCGAAGCTAGCAGTATAGCATCTATTTTGACCCCCACGGTCGCGCACTTCGTGTCGCTCCCGAGGCCTTGCAGGCCGCGGCTCGCGAGACGCTTCGCCTCTGTCGCCCGTCCAAGCCTGCGCAGGCAGGCTTGGAGCCGCGGGCTCCAGCCCCTCGGGGGCCGCTGCGCCCGCAGCCCGGCGAAGCCGGTTCCGCGGCCCCGGCTGATATGGGAAACCGCGTCCGCATTCACTTCGCGTCCGGATCAGAGCCGCGCTCAACGTCTGCGCGCGGAACGCACGCCGGGCACCTCGGCGACGACGGCCAGCACCTGGTTGAGGCGACCCGATTGCGCCACTTCCACAGTGAACGTCATCCAGGCGGTGCCGCCGCGGTTGTCTTTTACCGACTGGGTCTGCACGCCGATCACGTTCATCTTTTCCTTGGCGAACACCTCGGAAATATCGCGCAGCAGGCCCTGTCGGTCGGCCGCCTCGACGGCGACGTCCACCGGATACACCGCGCCGTCGGGTGTCTTGGGCGAATTCCATTGCACCTCGATCACGCGGTCCGGGCTGCCAGCTGCCATGTTGCGGAAATTGCTGCAGTCGCTGCGGTGGATGCTGACGCCTTTGCCCTTTGTGACAAAGCCGAGGATCTCATCGGGTGGCGCGGGCTTGCAGCACTTGGCCAGTTGCGTGAGCAGAGATCCCATGCCGACCACCAGCACACCGCCCGCCCCCTTCTTGGCATTCGGGTTGGGTGCACGCGCTTTTTTTGCCAGCACGTAGTCGTCCTGGCTCATGGCAGGCTCGGGCGGCCTGAGCATGTTCTCTATCGTGCGCAGGGACAGCTCGTCCTTGCCCACCACCTCAAACAAATCATCGGCCGCCTTGAAGCCGAGCTGCACCGCCAGGTCGTCCAGCTTCATCGCGGTCTTGCCTTCGCGCTGCAGCAGCTTTTCCACGGCCTCGCGGCCCCTGGCCACGGTCTGTTCCATCGCCAGTGCGTTGAACCAGGCACGCACCTTGGACTTCGCACGATGGCTGCTCAGAAAACCCAATTCAGGATTGAGCCAGTCGCGCGAAGGCCCTCCTTCCTTGACGGTAATGACCTCCACCGTCTGGCCGTTTTGCAGCGGCGTATTGAGCGGCACCATGACGCCGTCGATGCGCGCGCCGCGGCAGCGATGGCCCAGGCTGGTGTGGACGCTGTAGGCGAAATCCACCGTGGTCGCGCCCTGCGGCAGTTCCACAATGGCGGCATCCGGCGTCAGCACGTAGATGCGGTCCTCGAACAGGCCCTGCTTGTCGTCGCGCGCACGCTGGGCCGCCGGGCCTGAGAGATCACGCTCCCAGGCCAGCAGTTGCCGCAGCACGGCAATCTTGGCGTCGTACTCGCTGCTGGCCGAAACGCCGCCATAGCCCTTGGTGCCGGCCTCCTTGTAAGCCCAGTGCGCCGCCACGCCGTGCTCGGCATGGTCGTGCATGGCCTGGGTGCGCACCTGGATTTCCACCGCCCTGCCCGCCTCGTCGCGCACCACGGTGTGCAGCGACTGGTAGCCGTTGCTCTTGGGCTTGGCGATGTAGTCGTCGAACTCGCCGTCCACCGGCGTGAAGCGCGAATGCACGTAGCCAAGCGCCGCGTAGCAACCCTTGACGTCGGCGGCGATCACGCGCAGGGCGCGGATGTCGAAGACCTGCTCGAAGTCCAGCGACTTGCCGCGCATTTTCTTCACGATGCTGTAGATGTGCTTGGGCCGGCCCTGCACCAGCGCGGCAATGCCGTTCTGGTTGAGTTCGCGCTCCAGCTGCGCGCGCAGGGCTTCCATAAAGCCTTCGCGCTCCACCCGCTTTTCGTCGAGCAGGCGGGCTGTCTGCTTGTAGGTCTCGGGCTCCAGGAAGCGAAAGGCCAGGTCCTCCATCTCCCACTTGATCTGCCAGATGCCCAGGCGGTTGGCCAGCGGCGCAAAAACATGCAGCGATTCGTAAGCCAGCGGCAGCGGCGCAGTCTGCCGCGTCGCGGCGTAGTGGCGCAGGGTCTGCAGGCGGGACGCCAGGCGCAGCATCACCACCCGCAGGTCGCGCGAAAACGCCAGCAGCATCTTGCGCACGTTTTCGGTCTGCGCGGCCGGGTCGTCCAGCAACTGGGCCTTCGCATTCGCCGAACGTGCCTGGCGCTGCACCTGGACCAGCTTGGTGGTCTCCATCGCCAGCGCGGCGTAGTTGGCGCCGAAGGCCTTGGTGATCACTTCCTGCGGCTTGTTCAGATGCTGGCAGGCATAGACCAGGTAGCTGGCCGCCTGCATGGCTTCGGAGCCGCCTATGGTTTTCAGGATGGTCGCCACGGCGTCGGCATGGGCGAGAATGTTTTCGCCCGTGTCATGCGTTTCGCTGGCGATCAGGGGTTCGGCAAACGCGCGGGCACGGGCCAGCGCATGCGGCTGGTCCGGCAGGCTGTCAGCCGTGGCGGTCACGATGGAGGCATTCGCCCCCTGGGGGGCTGTCGGGCCGCCTGGCCCGACCACGTTGCTTTTCATGAAACTTCAGTCAAATTCAGTCAGAGAGTTGCGAGCCCATTACGGCATCAGCCCAGCAGAAAGCCCGTTACTGCAGCGACCTGATCGGATGCGACCAGCGTGGGCGCATGTCCCACACCTTCGAATTCCACCACGCGGGCACGCGGCCCACGCTGCGTCATGGCTTGGGCCGTCTCGGTGCTCAGCAAGTCGGATTGCCGGCCCCGTATCACCAGGGTGCCGGCCTTGATATTGTCGTAGAGCTGCCAGAGCATGGTTTCACCCTGGCGCGCGGATTCCTCGGTCTCCTGCTTGAAAGGCACGGCGATCGCCGGGTCGTAATGCAGGCGCCACTTGGCGTCAGCGGCTTCCGAAACGCGCCTGAGCATGGGGCGCGACAGCGCCAGCCACTGCTCGGGCGTGTGCGGGCCGAAGCTCTGGGAGATCGCCCACATCGCATCGGCCGCTTCCTGCACCGAGCCGAAGTGGCCGGCCTGGCCCAGGTAGGTGCCTATGCGCACAATAGCCTGCCACTGGATAGCTGGCCCCACGTCATTGAGCACCAACCGGCGCACCGGTACCGGCAAAGGCAGGTTGGGTGTTCCGCACACCGCCACGCCGATCAGCCCGCCCATGCTGGTGCCTACCCAGTCCAGCGAGGCCACCTGCGCCTGGGCATGCAGCTGGGCCAGCATCGCCAGCATGTCGCCGGCATAGGTGCGCAGCTGGTAGCCCATGGGGTCCTTGAGCCAGTCGCTTTCGCCGCGGCCCACCACATCGGGGCAGACCACCCGCACATCGGCCTGCTCGGACAGCGCCCGCGCCAGCACGTCAAAATCGCGCCCCTGGCGCGACAGCCCGTGCACGCAGACCACCAGGTGCGCACTGTCCGCCCTTCCCCACTGCCAGTAAGCCATGCGGTGGCCGCCGCCGGCATCGGGGCAATTTACGTAGTTCAGCGTAGGTTGGGTCATGGTGCGGCAGTTCAATTCAAAGGCTTGATAATTGCTTGAGAAATCAGCCCGGCGCCAGGTGCACGGCACGAGGTTCGGGATCCCAGTTCAACCATCGTAAATCATCCGGAGAAACAATATGCTCAAAGGTAAAACAGCCCTCGTCACCGGCTCGACCAGCGGGATAGGCCTGGGCATCGCCAAGGCGCTGGCGGCGCAAGGCGCCAACATCGTCATCAACGGCTTCGGCGACGTGGACGGCCCCAAGGCCGAGGTGGAAGCGCTGGGCGCGCGCGTGGCCTACCACGGCGCGGACATGAGCAAGGTCTCCGATATCGAGGACATGATGCGTTACGCCGCCGCGCAGTTCGGCCAGGTCGACATCCTGGTCAACAACGCCGGCATCCAGCATGTGGCTCGCGTCGAGAACTTCCCGGTCGAAAGATGGGACGCCGTGATCGCCATCAACCTGAGCAGCGCCTTCCACGCCACCCGCCTGGCCCTGCCCGCCATGCTGGCGGCCAACGGCGGCAAGGGCTGGGGTCGCATCATCAACGTGGCCTCGGTCCACGGCCTGGTCGGCTCGGCCGAAAAATCCGCTTACGTCGCCGCCAAGCACGGCATCGTGGGCCTGACCAAAGTCACCGCGCTCGAGAACGCCACCACGGGTGTCACCTGCAACGCCATCTGCCCCGGCTGGGTGCTGACACCCCTGGTGCAAAAACAGGTGGACGCCAAAGCCGCCGCCGGCAACATCAGCAACGAAGCCGCTACCAAACAGCTGCTGGGCGAGAAAGAACCCTCCATGCAGTTCACCACGCCCGAAGAGCTGGGCGCGCTGGCGGTGTTTTTCTGCTCGCCGGCCGGCAACAACGTGCGCGGCGTGGCCTGGAACATGGACGGCGGCTGGGCGGCGCAGTAAGCGGCCTTACAGCAGCCGGCTCACGTAGTCGCCAATCGCCAGCGAACTCGTGAGCCCCGGCGATTCGATGCCGAAGAGGTTGACCAGGCCCGCCACGCCGTGATCGCGGGGGCCCTCGATCATGAAGTCCTTGGCGGCCTCATGGGGCGCCTGGATTTTGGGCCTTATGCCGGCATAACCCGGCGTCAGCGCACCGTCGGCCAGCGCCGGCCAGTACTTGCGCACCTCGGCATAAAAAGCCTCGCCTCGCGCCGGATCCACCACCAGATCCTCGGGCGAATCCACCCATTGCACATCGGGGCCGAACTTGGCCTGGCCGCCCATATCCACCGTCAGGTGCACGCCCAGGCCGGCGGCCTCGGGGACGGGATAGATCAGACGGCTGAACGGCGAGCGCCCGGGCAGCGTGAAGTAGTTGCCCTTGGCGTAATGGCTGGGCGGCACATGCCGCGCGGGCAGGCCGGCAAAGCGCCCGGCCAGTTGCTGGGCCTGCAGGCCCGCGGCATTGATAACGGTGGTGGCTTCGAGCACCGTGCCGTCTTGTGCGGTGAGATGGATGGCGCCCTGCAAGCATTCCGCTCGCGCCAGCGGTGAATTGAGCGCAACCAGCCCGCCCGCGTTCTCGAGGTCGCCTTGCAGCGCCAGCATCAGGCCGTGGCTGTCGACAATGCCGGTGCTGGGTGAATGCAGTGCGGCCACGCATTCGAGCTGCGGCTCCAGCGCGCGGGCCTGATCGCGTGTCAGCAGTACCAGGTCGTTCACGCCGTTGGCAGCGGCCTTGTCGCGTATGCCATGCAGCTGCGCGACCTGCGCCTCATTGGTCGCCACAATCAGCTTGCCGCAGCGCCTGTGCCCTATGCCGCGTTCGGCGCAATAGGCGTACAGCAGCTCCTTGCCTTGCACGCACAGCCTGGCTTTGAGCGAGCCCTGCGAATAGTAGATGCCGGCGTGTATCACCTCGCTGTTGCGCGAGCTGGTGCCCGTGCCTATCGCATCGGCGGCTTCCAGCACCATGACCTCCCTGCCCCGCAGCGCCATAGCGCGCGCCACAGCCAGGCCGACGACGCCCGCGCCTATCACCACGCAATCGACTTTGTCCATCAGCGGCCTTCAAAACCTTCAATGACGTTGACCGCATTGGTGCCCAGTTCGGCAGCCGCATAGCCGCCTTCGAGCACAAACACCGTGGGCAGGCCCAGCTTGCCCAGGCGTTCGCCGAGGCGGATGAAGTCGTCCGGCTGCAGCGCGAACTTGGAGATCGGGTCCCCGGCAAAGGTGTCCAGCCCCAGCGACACCACCAGTGCGTCCGGCTTGAAACTGGCGATGCGCAGGCAGGCCGCTTCCAGCGCCTCGAACCAGCGCGCCGCCGTGCAGCCCGCCGGCAGCGGCAGGTTCAGGTTAAAGCCCGCGCCCGCACCCGTGCCGGTCTCATCGGCATGGCCCAGGTAAAACGGGTACTCGGTCATGGGGTCGCCGTGCAGGCTCACAAACAGCACGTCCGAGCGGTCGTAAAAAATGCTTTGCGTACCGTTGCCGTGGTGGTAGTCGACATCGAGTACCGCCACGCGCGCCGCGCCGCCGTCGCGCAGCGCCTGGGCGGCCACGGCAGCGTTGTTCAGAAAGCAATAGCCCCCCATGAAGTCAGGCCCCGCATGGTGCCCGGGCGGACGGCTGCAGCAGAACACGGCGCGCTCGCCTGCCGTGAGCAGGGCCGCGGCGCTGGCGGCGGCATCCGCGCCGGCCTTGGCGGCCTGCCAGGTGCCGGCCGACAGCGGCGTGCCGTTGTCCATCGAATACAAGCCCAGCCGCGCGGTGAAGTTGAGCGGCTCCACGTCGCTGCGCAGCGTGCGCACCGGCCATACCGAGGGAAAGGGCTGGCGCTCTTCGTTGCCGGCCTCCAGTTGCACCCAGTCACGCCAGGCATGCTCAAGAAACGTGAGGTAGCGGGCGCTGTGCACCTTGGCCAGCACCGCGCGGCTGTCGGCATCCGGCATCTGCAGCACATGGCCGCGTTCGCTCAAACGGGTTTTGACATATTCGGCGCGCGCCGGTGTTTCAAAACAGGGCACGCGCTCGCCGCGAAAAAATTCGTGTTGCGGGGCATGGGCATGGTGGCTGTCGCTGAAAAAGGTAAGCATGGCGGCGGGGTTGGGGCAAAAAATGCGGGCGGCGGCCCGCGGGCTTTCACATCGCGCGGGGGTCGGTTTCGAGCAGCCGATCGACCAGCGAGCGCAAGCTGGCCTTGAGCGATTCGGCACCGGGTGTCAGCGCGAAGCTGCTTTCGTCCATATAAAGCTTGCGGTTGATTTCGAGCTGGATGCTGTGCCGGTGTTCGGCGGGCCGGCTGTAGCGGCGAACCAGTTCCACGCCCTTGTAGGGGTGGTTGTAGGCCACGCTGTAGCCGCGCGCCTTCAGGTGTTCGCACACCAGCCTGGACAAAACCTTGCTGGCCGTCGTGCCTTCACGGTCGCCCACCACGAAGTCGGCATGCGCCTCGCCCGGAAAATCCGTGGCGCTGCTGGAGGCCACCGCGGGCATGGAATGGCAGTTGATGTGGATGCTGTAGCCGTGCGCCTCGTGGGCGGCGTCAATCGCACGCGCGACGGCCGCGTGGTAGGGCTTCCAGCACTGCTCTATGCGCGCCTGTACCTCCGCCACGCCAAGCTTGCGGTCATAGAGCAGCACGCCTTCGTCGGTGGTGCGCCAGATCAAACCCTTGCCCAGGCGCACTTTGGCGAGGCTCTTGGCGTCTGTCTCCACAGGTCCCGGCCACGGCCCGTCCAGCAGGCTCACATCCATTTCCGTGGTGTTGCGGTTGGCGTCGAGGTAGCTGCGTGGAAAGTGCGCCTCCACCCAGTGCACGCCCAAGGCGGGGGCAAAGTCGTAGAGTTTTTCGACATGGGTGTCTTCGGCACTGCGCAGCACGGCGAGCTCGCAGGCGTGCCGGAAATCCGCCGGGTAGACCGTTCCGCTGTGGGGAGAATCCAGGACCAGCGCTGTGCTTCCGGGCAGGTAGGTAATGAGCGGCATGTCCTGACTTTAGCACCGCAAAAATCGGCTCAGGAGCCCCGCGCGGCGCCGCGCCGGCGCAGCCCGCTGTGCGCAAACTCCGCGGGCAAACTTCCGCTTGTCCTACAGGGATTTAACTTTTGCACCCACAAAAGCGCACCCGGGTGCACCTTAAATTTCACGACGGAAATCAACAACTTGCGGCTGTTCTGCCACAAGCGTGACGCCGCCCCTTTATCCATTGAAATCCCCTGAAGGAAACACCATGCCATCATTGACCCGTACCTTTTCCGCCACCTTGCTGGCCGCGGCCGCGCTGGTAGCCGCCACCGGCGCGCAAGCCCAGAGCAGCTCGAGCTCCAGCACCGGCATGTCGAACAGCAGCAACTATTCCTTTTATGCACCGGGCTCGCGCTACTTCGGCCTGAACGTGGGCCAGTCGGATTTCTCGCTGCCCAGCGGCGGCGGCGCTTTCCCGTCTGACAACAAGGACACCTCGTACAACCTCTACGGCGGCAGCTACTTCAACAACAACTTCGGCCTGGAACTGGGTTACACCGATTTCGGCAAGGCCAACCGCGCCGGCGGACAGACAGAAGCGCAAGGCATCAACCTGAGCCTGGTTGGACGCCTGCCGCTGAGCAACTCCTTCAACCTGCTGGGCAAAGTGGGCACGACTTACAGCCATACCCGCGTGTCATCCTCCCCGCTGTCCGGCATTCCTTCCGGTTCGGAGAGCGGCTGGGGCGTGTCCTACGGCATAGGTGCCGAATGGGCATTCACTCCCGCCATGTCGGCCGTGCTGGCATGGGACGAGCACGACCTGAAATTCACAGGCACCGGTAACCAGCGCGTCAGCACCACCAGCCTGGGCCTGCGCTACCGCTTCTGAGTTTGACGGGCCCTGGCGCGGCTGCGCTAGCCGCACCCTCAGCCCGCATGCCTTCCCAGGCTGCGGGCTTTTTCACGTCTCGCCCGGGGTCGCGGCCGGATTCCCGGGCCCGGCGGGCGCCAGCATTTCCTGCAACAACCAGGTGCCGGCGCGCCCCAGGGAACGCTGGCGCGACCACACGGCATCGACCGGCACGCGCCGCGGCCAGCCGCGCGCGTCGAGCTCGCTGAGCTTGCCGGTAGCAAAACGCGTCACCATCCAGCGCGGAATCGCCGCCCAGCCAAAACCCAGCACCGCCATTTCCATCAGCATGAGGTAGCTCGGGGCCGACCAGGCGCGGCGCGACTGGGGCAGGCCCTGGGCGCTCTGTTCCCCCTCTATATAGGTATCGAGCCGCAGTTCCCTGAAGCCGGCCAGCAGTTCGGGCGTGATGTCCTTCATGCCGGCCAGTGGGTGGGCCGTGGCCACAAACAAGGTGATCTCGGACTGCTCGGCAATGGTGGCCGAGCCGATGTCCGGCGGGTAGGCGTTTTGCGCGGCCACCACGCCAATATGCGCCCGCCCCGTCTGCACCAGCGAGACCAGATCGCCATGCTCGGCAATCAGGCATTCGAACTCAAGGTCCGGAAAGCGCTGCTCAAAGGCAAGCAGCATTTCCTCGAACCGGTCGGACTGGTAGGTGTCGGACCAGACCACGCTGAGCTTGGGCTCCATGCCGCCGCCCAACTGGCCGGCGGCGCGGTCCAGCCGGTCGCTCGCCGCCAGGATTTCCTGCACCTTGCCGAGCATGACCCTGCCGTGCTCCGTCAGGGCCGGCTTGCGGCTGCTGCGGTCAAACAGCGTGATGCCCAGGTCGATTTCCAGGTTGGCGATGGCGCTGCTGACGGTCGACTGGCTTTTGCCCAGCTTGCGCGCCGCGGCCGAAAACGAGCCCAGGGTGGCAGCCTCGGCAAAAGCGGTCAGGGCTTCCGGGGAATGGCGCATAGGGCGGCCTTTTATCTATTTTTTCGATAGTTATTGATTTTAATCTATTCGAAATAACGATGAAAATATCGTCATCGCCCCCAGCATCCATGCTGATGGGGCCCGAATCCCTCAGAAAGTGACGTGCATCGTGAGTCTGCAGAAATCCCTCAAAGAACGGTTTTTCCACGCCCTCGGCTTTGAAGTCCTGGCCATCGCCATCTGCGCGCCCCTGGGTGCCTGGCTGCTCGGCTATTCGCTGGCGCACATGGGCCTGCTGACCCTGATGGTTTCGCTGATGGCCATGAGCTGGAATATGCTGTTCAACGCCCTGTTCGACCGGGCGCAGCGCCGCATGGGCTTTGAACGCACCCTGGCGGCGCGTGCCGTGCATGCCGTTCTGTTTGAAATCGGCCTGATCATCGCGGTGGTGCCGCTGGCCGCCTGGTGGCTGGACATAGGCCTATGGGAGGCCTTTGTGCTGGACATCGCGATCGTGCTGTTTTTCCTGCCCTATACCTTCGGCTTCAACTGGGCTTACGACCACCTGCGCGCCAAGGTCGTCGCCCGCCATCGCCGCCAAAAGCAGAAAGCCTGCGCTTCGGCGGCCTGAATGCAGGGCGGTTAACCGCCCGGCTTCATCATTTCATCTGCACCGAGCCCGACACATTGACCAGCACCGTGCTCTTGCCGGCTTCCACGGGCACTGAAGCATCGGCCATTTCTGCCTTGGCCATCGCCATCATGCGGGGGCGCGGCGGGCTGCCCTGGTCGTTGGCGTTGATGGAGACCTCGCGCAGGCTGTAGCTGGAAAACCCGAAGCCGCGCGCGATTTCGCCGGCCTTGGCCTTGAAGCGCTCAATCGCCTGGGCCTGGGCTTCGCCCTCGACCTTGGCACGCTGCTCACGGCTCAGGGCAAAACTCACGTTGCTCATGGTGAGGGTCTGGATCTTGCCCGCCGTGCCGGTGATGCGTGGAAAGTCCTTGCCTTCCAGCACCAGCTCGGTCGAACCCTGCCAGCCGTTGATCTTGCCGTCCTTGCCGTAGCGCGGGTAGAGGCTGAAGTTGCCGGTGCGCACATCCATCTGGCCCGGCGCGGCCGCCTGCTTGGCCTGCGTGAGCGCGCTGTCCAGGGCCTGCTTGAGCTGGGCCTGCACGACGCCGGCGTCGGTGCCGTCGCGCGTGGTGCTCAGGGAAATCGACAGCAGGTCCTGCTGCACCTCGACGGAACCGCTGGCCGACAGCTGGGCCACGTTCTGCAGTGTTTCATGCTGCATGCTCTGGGCCATGGCACTGGAGGCCAGCGCGGCGCCGGCAAACAGGGCGCACGCGGCGATCAGGGTGGAAGTTCGCATCAGAAAAACCTTTCGGGGTGTTCTCGGCACCGGGCCGAAAAAAGAGAAAAAGAAGCCATCAACATTCGTCAGGGCTGCCGCGCTTTTTATGGCTTTTGCAAGTCATTCGGAGCCCCAAGGTGACGACGGCCGATGCCCGTTTTGGGCTTGGCCGGTTTCTGTTTACGGCGGGTAACGCCCTGCACCAACGGGTGCGCAGAAGCGGCCCCACATTTTTGCATGTGATTTTGGTGAAGCATGTAGGAGCAATTCCACAACAAGCCCGCAGTCGTGCTCACAGTTGCACTGTGCCGCAACTTTTGTAACAGTGTGTCAAAGTGACTGAAAAACGAGACATCTCGTGTTTTCAGCCTTCAAAATGGCTCTGTTACAAATTACCAGACGACTATGACCCAAGCCCAACCCAACGCCCGAGCCGACAAAATCCTGATCCTTGACGACGATGCCCGCATTCGCGACCTGTTGCGGCGCTACCTCGCCCAGGAGGGTTTTGAGGTCATCCTGGCCGAAGACAGCAAGGCCCTGAACCGCATCATGCTGCGCGATGCTGTCGACCTGATCGTCCTGGACCTGATGATGCCCGGCGAAGACGGCCTTTCCATCTGCCGCCGGTTGCGCGCCGCCAACGACCGTACCCCCATCATCATGCTGACCGCCAAGGGCGAAGACGTTGACCGTATCGTCGGCCTGGAAGTCGGTGCGGACGATTACCTCGCCAAACCTTTCAACCCCCGTGAACTGCTGGCCCGAATCCACGCCGTGCTGCGCCGCCGCCCCACCGCCGAAGTGCCAGGAGCCCCGTCCAGCGACCAGGAAGTCATCACCTTCGGCCCCTTCTCCTTCGACATGGGCCTGCGAACGCTCCACAAGAACGGCGAAGAGCTGCCGCTGACCACCGGCGAATTCGCCATGCTGAAAACCTTGGTTCGCCACCCGCGCCAGCCACTGTCCCGTGAAAAACTGGCCCAGTTGGCCCGCGGCCGCGAGTTTGAACCCTTCGACCGCAGCCTGGACGTGCAGGTTTCGCGCCTGCGCAAGCTGATTGAGGTCGATGCGGCGGTGCCCCGCTACATCCAGACGGTCTGGGGCATAGGCTACGTCTTCGTGCCGGATGGCACTAACTAGCCCCCACGCTTTTCACTGCGCCTTCGGCTTCGTGTAATGCGCTGCCCCCCGAGGGGGCCGCCCGCCTGCGGTCTGGCAAAGCCAGTCCCGCGGCTCATGCTGGTTTGGAGACTTCACTGACGCGCGCGTGCAACAGGCGGCAACAGCTTGCCTGCCGCCGCGCGGGTTTATCGTGCTAACGTCCATTTCCGCACGACGCACCCGCTGGCATTTCCGCCCGCACTCGAAGCACGTACCCGACTTCCTATGGACGCCACCAATCCGGTCCCTCTTGAAACCGCCCCGGCACCGCTGGAAATGCGCCCGCGGCGCGGCTTCAGCCTGTTCTGGCGGACCTTTTTCTTCCTGGCCCTGCTGCTGTTCGGCTCCATCGTGGCCTGGCTGCAGACCTTCCGGGCGCTGGAGTCCGAGCCGCGCGCCATCCAGAGCGCGCAGCAACTGGCCTCGCTGGTCAACCTGAGCCGCGCGGCGCTCCGCTATTCCGACGCCATCGCCCGCGTCTCGCTGATCAAGACCCTGGCCGACGAGGAGCGCGTGCGCATCACGCCGCGCGAACCCAAAGATCGTTTCGATCTGTTCGAGAGCGACGAGCTGGGCGAGCGCACCGCCGAAGAACTCAAGGTGCGGCTGGGCAACGGCACCGTCGTGGCCAGCAGCGTCAATGGCCAGAAAGGCCTGTGGGTGGGCTTTGCCATCGACGGCGACTCCTACTGGCTGCTCACCGATCCGTCCAAGATTGGCCCGTCGCGCAACAGCACCTGGGTCATCTGGCTGTTCACGGCGGCGGTGTTGTCGCTGGCGGGTGCGGCCTTTATCGCCCGGCTGATCAACCGCCCCCTCAAGCAGCTGTCGTTCGCGGCCAGCCGCATGCGCGACGGCGATTTCGACGCGAGCCTGCTCGACGAGAAGGTCGCCACCAGCGAAATCCGCGAGGTCAACATCGGCTTTAACCGCATGGCCGAGCAGCTCTCCAAGATCGAACAGGACCGGGTCATCATGCTGGCCGGTATTTCGCACGACCTGCGTACACCGCTGGCCCGCCTGCGCCTGGAAACCGAGATGAGCGTCACCGATCCTGATGCGCGCGAGCATATGGCGGCCGACATCACCCAGCTCGACGCCATCATCGACAAATTCCTCGACTACGCGCGGCCCGAGCCGCCGCGGCTTGAGCGGGTGTCGCTCAATGCGGTGGTCGATGCCGCGGTCTATGCGGTGGCCGACTACGAAGACATGCGCGTGACCGTCGCCATCCCCGACGACATGGCAGTGCTGGCCGATGAGGTCGAACTGTCCCGCGTGATCGCCAACTTGCTGGAAAACGCCAGGCGCTACGGCAAGACGCCCGAAACCGGTATCGCGCTGGTCGACATCGCGGCCAAGAGCCGTGACCAGTGGGTGCTGATCAAGGTGCGCGACCACGGCATGGGCGTGGCGCCCGAAGCCCTGTCCAAGCTCACACGGCCGTTTTTCCGCGGCGATGCGGCCCGCACGGCCGCCACCGGCGCGGGCCTGGGCCTGGCGATCGTGGAAAAAACCATTCACCGCATGGGCGGCGTATTCGGCCTGGCCAACACCGGTTCCGGTGGGCTGGCGGCGCACATCAAGCTGCGCCGCAGCTGATTTTTTCGCCCGCCTAAAGCGGCTCTCGGTGCAACAGCACCACGGCGCGGGCCTCCATGCTCAGGCCCTGGCCGACGGGGCCCAGCTTCTCGGCGGTTTTGGCCTTCACGTTGACCTGGTCGTCATCCAGCCCCAAGGCAGCGGCGATATTGCCGCGCATCGCGGCGATGTGCGGAGCCAGCTTGGGTGCCTGCGCGATCACGGTGCTGTCGATGTTGACGATTTTCCAGCCGCGCTCGGCCAGCAGCCGCCCCACCTCGGTGAGCAGCACCGACGAATCCGCGCCCTTGAAGCGCGCATCGGTGTCCGGAAAATGCGAACCGATATCGCCCAGCCCCGCCGCGCCCAGCAGCGCATCGGTGATCGCGTGCAGCAGCACGTCGGCATCCGAATGGCCGAGCAGGCCCACGGTGTGGGGAATATCGGCCCCGCCAATGATGAGCTTGCGCCCGGGCACCAGGGCGTGCGTGTCCCAGCCTTCACCGATTCGAAAATTCATGGCGGTCATCGTGGAGCCTTGTCGGAATGATGTGGATTCGGTGGCATGGCTTATTTTCTGCGCCGCTCGAGAACGGCCTCAGCCAGCGCAAAATCTTCCGGATAGGTGACCTTGAAGTTTTGCGCACTGCCGCTCACCAGCCGCGGTGAAAAGCCCGCCGCCTCCATGGCACTGGATTCGTCGGTGACGGCGTCTCCCGTCTGCTGCAAGGCATCGATCAAGGCCCCAATGCGAAACATCTGCGGCGTCTGCGCCAGCCATTTGTCGCTGCGGTCAAGGGTGGAGGCGACGCGGCCGTCCCGTTCGGCCTTGAGCGTGTCGGGCAGCTTTTGCGCCAATAAGCCGCCCACCGCATCGTTGCGGCATTCGTTGATCAGGGCCTTGATCTGCTCAGGCGTGACAAGGCAGCGCGCGGCATCGTGCACCAGCACCCAGTCGCTCAGGGCGGCACCGCCGGGCTGCTCCACCATGGCTTTGAGGCCGTTGAGCACCGTCGCCGCCCGCGTGGCGCCCCCGCCGACGAGCAGGACTTCATTGCCCTGGTTGAAATCAGGAAACACCTCGAGAAAGTCGTCATCGGCTGGCGAGATCACCACCCAAAGTGCCGAGAAAGTGCCTGCCAGGGCCCTAAAGGCTTCCACCGTATGCCTCACCATGGGCAGCCCGTCGATCAGCTGGTATTGCTTGGCTTTGGCCGTTCCGGCCCGGCTGCCCTGCCCCGCGCAGGGGATCAGCACAAAAAAACGGGCATCGGAACGGGTATTGGCGGGACTTGTCGTCATAACTTCATCATAGATTCTAAAATCAGGGCTTGAATACGCAGGCACCCCACTCCGGATGGTTTGGGGTGCCTGGCTTTTGCCGAATCATTTCTCATTCCTGATTGACCGAACCCAAGCAGGCCTTCACCGCGCACCGATTCATGCAGCTACCTTCACTCGTCACCGGCAAACGCTACACCCTGCCCCAGCCCGCCGGCTCCGCCGATGCCCTGCTGCTGGCACGCCTGGGCACGCGCGAAAAAGCCGCCGGCAAGCTCACCGCCATCGTCACCTCGGACGCCACCACGGCCCAGCGCCTGATGGAGGAAATCGCCTTCTTCGCGCCCGAGCTGCGCTGCGCCCTGTTTCCCGACTGGGAAACCTTGCCCTACGACACCTTCTCGCCGCACCAGGACCTGATCAGCGAGCGCCTGGCCACCCTGTGGCGCATCCAGCAGCGCGACAAGGAAACCGGCGCCGACGTGGTCATCGTGCCGGCCACCACGGCGCTGTACCGCCTGGCGCCGCCCAGCTTCCTGGCCGGCTACACCTTCCAGTTCAAGGTCAAGCAAAAGCTCGATGAAACGCGCCTCAAAGCCCAGCTCACGCTGGCCGGCTACAGCCATGTCACGCAGGTGGTCAGTCCCGGTGAATACGCGGTGCGTGGCGGGCTGATTGATTTATTCCCTATGGGCTCAGCCGTGCCCTACCGCGTCGACCTTTTCGACGACGAAATCGACAGCATCCGCACCTTCGACCCCGACAGCCAGCGCAGCCTCTATCCGGTGCCCGAAGTGCGCCTGCTGCCAGGGCGCGAATTTCCCATGGACGACGATGCGCGCGCCAAATTCCGCAGCCGCTGGCGCGAACTGCTGGACGGCGACCCGACCAAGAGCCGCATCTACAAGGACATGGGCAACGGCGTGGCCACCGCCGGCATTGAGTACTACCTGCCGCTGTTCTTCGAAGAAACCGCTACCGTATTCGACTACCTGGGCAGTGACGCCACCGTAGTGCTGCACGGCGACCTGGAGCCGGCCTTCCAGCGCTTCTGGCAGGACACCAAGGACCGGTACCGGCTGGTGCGCGACGCGCCAGACCGCCCTGCCCTGCCGCCTGAATCGCTGTTCCTGGGGACCGAGCAGTTCTACGCCCGCGCCAACGACTACGCCCAGCTGGCGATACGCGCAGCGGTGGAAGACGTTGCCGACAACGCCCAGTTCCAGAAGCTCGGCGAAATGGCCGTGGTGCGCGGCGCCGAAGACCCGCTGGCCAAATTCAAGGGCCATGTGCGCAACACCGCGCACCGCGTGCTGGTGCTGGCCGAAAGCGAGGGCCGGCGCGAAAGCCTGCTGGACTTCCTGCGCGCCAGCAGCGTCAGCCCGCCGGCCTTTGACTCGCTGGCCGACTTCCAGGCCAGCGACGAAAAGCTGGGCATCGCCACCGCGGCCCTCAACACTGGCTTCAGCTGGCTCGAAGAAGGCATTGATTTCATCACCGAGACCGAGCTGTTCGCCGCCGGCGCCACTGTACGCCGCCGCAACAAGAAGCAGGAGCAGGTCAGCGACGTCGAGGCGCTGATCAAGGACCTCTCGGAGCTCAATGTCGGTGATCCGGTGGTGCACAGCGCCCACGGCATAGGCCGCTACCACGGCCTCATCAACATGGACCTGGGCCAGGGCACCAACGCCGACGGCACACCGCTGCTGCAGGAGTTTTTACACCTCGAATACGCCGACAAGGCCACACTCTACGTACCCGTCAGCCAGTTGCACCTGATCAGCCGCTACACCGGCGTCAGCGCCGAAGAGGCCCCGCTGCACAAGCTGGGCAGCGGCCAGTGGGAAAAAGCCAAGCGCAAGGCCGCCGAGCAGATACGCGACTCGGCTGCCGAACTGCTCAACATCTACGCCCGCCGCGCCGCGCGCGAAGGCCATGCCTTCCGCTACTCGCCCGGCGACTACGAAACCTTTGCCAACGACTTCGGCTTTGAAGAAACCGCCGACCAGCGCGCCGCCATCCATGCCGTGATCCAGGACATGATCAGCCCGCGGCCCATGGACCGGCTGGTCTGCGGCGACGTGGGCTTCGGCAAGACCGAGGTCGCGCTACGCGCCGCCTTCATCGCCGTCACCGGCGGCAAGCAGGTGGCCCTGCTGGCGCCTACCACCTTGCTGGCCGAGCAGCACTACCAGACGCTGGTGGACCGTTTCGCCAAGTGGCCGGTCAAGATCGCCGAGATGAGCCGTTTCCGCTCCGGCAAGGAAATCAGCGCGGCCATCAAGGGCCTGGGCGACGGCACGGTCGACATCGTGGTCGGCACACACAAGCTGCTGAGCCAGGACGTGAAGTTCGAGCGCCTGGGCCTGCTCATCATCGACGAGGAGCACCGTTTCGGCGTGCGCCACAAGGAAGCCATGAAGGCCATGCGCGCCGAGGTCGACGTGCTGACGCTGACGGCCACGCCGATTCCGCGCACGCTGGGCATGGCGCTGGAGGGCCTGCGCGACCTTAGCGTGATCGCCACCGCGCCGCAGCGCCGCCTGGCCATCAAGACTTTTGTGCGCAGCGAAAACAACGGCGTGATCCGCGAGGCGGTGCTGCGCGAACTGAAGCGCGGCGGCCAGGTCTACTTCCTGCACAACGAGGTCGAGACCATCCAGAACCGGCGCGAAAAGCTCGAAGAGATACTGCCCGAGGCCCGTATCGCCGTGGCCCACGGCCAGATGCCCGAGCGCGAGCTGGAGCGCGTGATGAAGGACTTCATCGCCCAGCGCCACAACCTGCTGCTGTGCTCCACCATCATCGAAACCGGCATCGACGTGCCGACCGCCAATACCATCGTCATGAGCCGCGCCGACCGCTTCGGCCTGGCGCAGCTGCACCAGTTGCGCGGCCGCGTGGGCCGCAGCCACCACCAAGCCTATGCCTATCTGATGGTGCCCGACATCGAAGGCCTGACCAAACAGGCCAGCCAGCGGCTGGAGGCTATCCAGCAGATGGAGGAACTCGGCTCGGGCTTTTACCTGGCCATGCACGACCTGGAAATCCGTGGCACCGGCGAAGTGCTGGGCGAAAACCAGAGCGGCAACATGCTGGAAGTGGGCTTTCAGCTCTACAACGAGATGCTCAGCGAAGCCGTGGCCTCGCTCAAGGCCGGACGCGAACCCGATTTGCTCTCACCGCTGAGCGTCACCACCGAAATCAACCTGCACGCCCCGGCCCTGCTGCCCAACGACTACTGCGGCGATGTGCACCTGCGCCTGTCTTTCTACAAGAAGCTGGCGACAGCGAAGAACACCGACCAGATCGACGCGCTGCTCGAGGAAATCGTCGATCGCTTCGGCAAGCTGCCGGCGCAGGCCCAGACGCTGATCGACGTGCACCGCCTGCGCGTGATCGCCAGGCCTTACGGCGTGGTCAAGGTCGATGCCGCGCCCGGCGCGATCAGCATCACCTTCAAGAAAGACCCGCCCATCGATTCGATGGCCATCATGCAGCTGATCCAGAAGAACCGGCACATCCGGCTGGCCGGCAACGACAAGCTGCGCATAGAGCGCGAACTCGAAAATCCCAAGGACCGCGCCCAGATGGTGCGCGACGTCCTGCGTTCACTCGGACAACCCACCAAGGAAACCACGCCCGCATGACTCCCACTGAAATATCTCCTGGCCTCGTCGTCAACGTCGCCACGCCCACCCTCAAGCTCAGCGACTTCAAACTGATCGCCTTCGACATGGACTCCACGCTCATCAACATCGAGTGTGTCGACGAAATCGCCGATGCCGCAGGCCGCAAGGCCGAAGTGGCGGCCATCACTGAAGCGGCCATGCGCGGCGAGATTCCCGACTACAAGGAAAGCCTGCGCCAGCGTGTGGCCCTGCTCAAAGGTGTCAGCGTGTCCAGCATGGACCAGGTCTACCGCGAGCGCCTCAAACTCAACCCCGGCGCGGCCGAGCTGGTGCGCGCCTGCAAGCAGGCCGGCATGAAGGTGCTGCTGGTCAGCGGCGGCTTTACCTTTTTCACCGACCGCGTGCGCGACGAACTCGGCATCGACTACACGCGCTCCAACGTGCTCGAAGTGCAGGACGGTTTTCTCACCGGCAAGATGGTGGACCAGCCCTGGGGCGACATCTGCGACGGTGAAGAAAAAAGAAGGATGCTGCTTGAGACCTGCGGCAACCTTGGCATCAACCCGTTGCAGGCCATCGCCATGGGTGACGGTGCCAACGACCTGCCCATGATGGGCGTGGCCGGCCTCTCGGTGGCCTACCATGCCAAGCCGCGCGTGCGCGAGCAGGCCATGGTGGCCATCAACGAAGGCGGCCTGGACCGCCTGCTGGAGCTTTTCAGCTGACCTGCCCGCGTGGCCGGCATCGCGCGATGCGCATCAATCCATCCCCAATAAATCAACCCTCCTGCAGCCATAACACCTTATAAGCAGACACCTGAAACCAAAGACACCGACATCCATGGGTTTTTTCAAACGATTCGAAAGCCAGCTTCCCGCCTACCCTGACGCCGACCCCGCCTTGCCGCCCAAGGGCTTCATGGCCTTTCTGTGGGCCTGCACCGAAGGCGCGCGCGGCTACATCCTGCTGCTGGCGCTGCTCTCGGCGGTGTTGGCGGTGTTTGAGGCCTTGCTGTTCGCGATGCTGGGCCGCATCGTCGACTGGCTGGGTGCGACGGCACCCGCCAACCTGTGGGCCGAGCACGGCACTGCGCTGGGCTGGCTTGCGCTCCTCGTGGTGGCCAGCATCGCGGCCGTGGCGCTGCAGACCACCGTGAAGCACCAGACGCTGGCCATCAACTTCCCGATGCGGCTGCGCTGGAATTTTCACCGCCTCATGCTGGGGCACAGCATGTCCTTCTACCAGGACGAATTCGCCGGCCGGCTGACCACCAAGGTCATGCAGACCGCGCTGGCGGTGCGCGACACGCTCTTCGTGCTGGCCGACGTGCTGGTGGCCATGGGCGTCTACATCGCCACCATGACGGTGCTGGCCGCGGCCTTCGACACGAAGCTGGTGGCGCCCTTCCTGGTCTGGCTGGCGCTCTACATCGCGAGCCTCTTTTACTTCGTGCCGCGGTTGGGCCGTATCGGCAAGCAGCAGGCGGACGCCCGCTCACTGATGACGGGCCGCATCACCGACGCCTACACCAACATCACCACCGTCAAGCTGTTCTCGCACACCCGGCGCGAGGCCGGCTTCGCGCGCGATGCGATGGGCGAGTTCATGAAGACCGGCTATACCCAGATGCGCCTCGTCAGCGCGTTTGAAATCGTCAACCACACGCTCAGCATGGGCCTGATCCTCGGCATGGCCGGCACCTCGCTGTGGCTCTGGCACCTGGGCCAGGTCGGCGCGGGCGCGGTGGCCGCAGCCACCGCCATGGCACTGCGCCTGCAGGGCATGTCGCACTGGATCATGTGGGAGACCACCAGCCTCTTTGAAAGCGTGGGCACCGTGCAGGACGGCATCAACACGCTGTCGCGGCCCCACACCATCGTGGACGCACCTGATGCAGCCGCGCTGGACGTGCCGCGCGGCGAAGTGCGCTTTGAGGCCGTGGACTTCAGCTACGGCAAAAACAAGTCCGTGATCGATAAGCTCACGCTGACCGTCAGGCCCGGCGAGAAAATCGGCCTGATAGGCCGCTCAGGCGCCGGCAAATCGACACTGGTTAACCTGTTGCTGCGGTTTTACGACCTTGATGGCGGGCGCATCCTGATCGACGGCCAGGACATTGCCCACGTTACCCAGGACAGCCTGCGCGGCCACATCGGCATGGTGACGCAAGACACCTCGCTGCTGCACCGCTCGGTGCGCGACAACATCACCTACAGCCGCCCCGGCGCCAGCGACGACGACATGCGCCTGGCTGCACGGCGCGCCGAGGCTGATAACTTCATCACCGACCTGACCGATCCACACGGCCGCCACGGCTACGACGCCCATGTGGGCGAGCGCGGCGTGAAGCTCTCGGGTGGCCAGCGCCAGCGCATCGCGATCGCACGCGTGATGCTGAAAGACGCGCCCATCCTGCTGCTGGACGAAGCCACCAGCGCGCTGGACTCCGAGGTCGAAGTCGCCATCCAGGGCAGCCTCAACACCCTGATGCAGGGCAAGACCGTGATCGCCATCGCGCACCGCCTGTCCACCATCGCCGCCATGGACCGCCTCATCGTGCTGGACCAGGGCCGCATCGTCGAGGAGGGCGACCACCGCACGCTGCTGGCCAACGGCGGCCTTTACGCGCGCCTGTGGGCGCACCAGAGCGGCGGCTTCCTGAGCGACAACCTGGAGGAGGAAACGGAACTGGCGGGCTGACATACCGCGTCCGTCCCCTCGATAGTTTTCCCGCAATCAATGTCCGCCGACGGACAATTAATGGCAGCCGCATCCAAGGCCTCCCGTATGGTTCAAATCTGAACTACCGCAGGGAGGTCGAGGTGCATGACCCCGAACCAAGGCCGGCGCACCCGTCGCGCTTCAAGCTTCAAACATCGAATCCACAGAGAAGGCCGCATGACGCAGGCGCCCGCGTATGGCTGGCCGGCCTGCCGCTACTGCTGGCCTCTTTCAGCGCCCCGGGCGCCGATCTGGTGGAGGTGTACCGTCAGGCGCAGGCACGCGATCCCGTTTACCGGGGCGCCGTCTATGCGCTTCAGGCGGCGCGGGAAAGGGTGCCCCAGGCGCGCGCCGCCCTGCTGCCCGCCGTCAACCTGGTCGGCTCCGCCAACCGGCAAATCGGGCGGGCCTCTTTCGATGAGGCGCCGTCCGTGCAGCGCGACGTGCACACCCGCAGCTGGAACCTGCAGTTGAGCCAGCCCCTCTGGCGTGCGACGGCATCGGCGGCGCTGGATCAGGCCGGGCAGCAAGAGGTACTGGCCGAGGCGCAGTTCCGGCTGGCCGAGCAGGATTTGATATTGCGCACCGCGCAGGCCTACCTCGACATACTGGTCGCCCAAGAGGCTGAGCACGTGGCTCACCTGCAAATTGGCGCCATGGAGCAGCAGCGCGTTCTGGCCCGCCGCACCTTCGAAGGCGGCACCGGCACGGTGACCGATGTGCACGAAGCCCAGTCGCGACTGGACCTGTCACGCGCCCAGGCAGTGGTAGCAGGCAACGAGCTGCAGAACAAGCTGGCTGAGCTCACGCGCATCCTGGGCATCTCCCATGCCCGCCTCGCCGGTTTGCGCGCCGACAGCTCCCTGCCCCGAATAGAGCCCCCCGGGCTGCAGCCATGGCTGGACAGCGCCCGCGAACAATCCATCCCGGTCCGCATCGCCCAGGCAACACTTGACGTGGCGGATCGCGAAATTGCCAAAAGCCAGGCGGCGCACTCCCCGACCCTGGACCTGACGGCGTCTTACGGCAGCAACTTCACTTCGGGGAACATGAGCTCTCCGGCCGATATTTCCGTGCGTTCACGCGCCACACAGGTCGGCATGAGCCTGACCATCCCGCTCTATGCCGGCGGCGGCGTGCAGTCCCGCGTGCGCGAAGCCGTCGCCTTGAAGGGCAAGGCAGCGGAAGACCTGGAAGCGGCGCGCCGGCAAGCCATGACCCAGGCGCGCCAGGCCTTCGCGGGCGTCGTCAACGGCGCGGCACAGGCCCAGGCGCTGGCCTCGGCCATCACCTCCAGCAAAAGCTCGCTGGACGCCAACAAGGTGGGCTACCTCGTCGGCACGCGTATCAACATGGATGTGCTCAACGCCGAGCAGCAATTGTTCGCCGCCCAGCGCGACTGGCACAAGGCAAGGGCCGAGACACTGCTTCAGGGCCTGCGCCTCAAAGCCGCGAACGCCACACTGGGCGAAGCGGATTTGGGCCTTATCAACGACATGCTGGAAACCGGGCAACCCTGAGCCCACGCGCTCGTCCGACCAACACATGGCCAGGTACATCAACCTTCTTGCCGGCGATCCGGCACCCTGGTTCAGGCAGAGATCTTT
Organism: Polaromonas sp. P3_B1; assembly: GCF_056402935.1. Taxonomy (NCBI): domain Bacteria; kingdom Pseudomonadati; phylum Pseudomonadota; class Betaproteobacteria; order Burkholderiales; family Comamonadaceae; genus Polaromonas; species Polaromonas sp. P3_B1. The sequence continues at coordinate 24,428 of NZ_JBFUGK010000010.1, read as the reverse complement.
CGCCAATCCGCGCTATGCGCTGCATGCGGCAGCCGGGCGCTACCTCGTGCTGTGCTTTTTCGGGAGCGCCGCGCATCCCCTGGCCCAGGCCGCAATCGATATGGCCTTGAAACGGCCCGACATCTTTAACGACGCGCATTGCTCATTTTTCGGCATCAGCCTGGATCCGCGGGACGAAAGCGAAAACCGCGTCGCCGACCGCTACCCCGGCTACCGCTTCTTCTGGGACTTTGACGCGCAGGTGAGCGAACTGTATGGAGCGGCGCCGCTCGACACGGGCTTGGCGCAGAAGCGCGCCGGTGTGCGCCGCCTGTACGTCGTTCTGGACCCAACCCTCAGAGTCTTGAAGGTAGCGCCCTTCGGTGATGCCAGTGATCTCTCCGCGCTTTTTTTCTACCTCACAGCACTGCCACCGCCCTCGCGATTCACAGGCACGGAATTGCAGGCTCCCATCCTCGTGCTGCCAAATGTTTTCCCACGAGAGTTCTGTCAGGAGCTCATCACCCTTTACGAGGCCCATGGCGGCAAGGAGTCGGGTTTCATGCGCGAGGAGAACGGCAAAACCTTCCTTGCGCATGACCACGGCCACAAGCGGCGTGAAGACTACGACATCACCGATCCCGCCGTGATGAAGACGGCGCAAACCTGGGTCCATCGCCGAATCGTCCCGGAAATCGCCAAGGTGCACCAGTTCACTGCCACGCGCATGGAGCGCTACATCATCGGCTGCTACCGCGCCGACCAGCAGGCGCATTTCAGCCCTCACCGCGACAACACCACCCGCGGGACAGCCCACAGGCGCTTTGCCGTGTCCATCAACCTCAATGATGATTTCGAGGGCGGCGAGATCAGCTTCCCCGAATACGGCTCCAGGTCCTTCAAGCCCCCGCCAGGCGGCGCCGTGGTTTTCTCCTGCTCACTGCTGCATGCCGTGTCCACAGTGACACAGGGTCGGCGCTACGCCTTCCTGCCCTTCCTCTACGACGACGAGGCCGCGAAGGTGCGCGAGGCCAACAATGCCTTTTTGGATAAAGGCCTATCGGCGGGTTACAAGGCCTAGACAGGGCCTGGATGAAACTTGAATCTTTAACAGGCTGCGGCCAAACGGTCGCCACCGCCCTCAGGCTTTTTCCACCACCGGCCGCCCCGCCTGCACTGCAAACTTCGCCTGGGTTTGCACCCCACTGTCCGCACGCGTCACATCATCCACCACCCGCAGGGTGGTTGTGAGCATGCCAGGCGTCAGTTCCACCACGCCGTAGCCCTTTCGCTCTGAATCGGCAAACACAAAGTGCGGGTTCTCGGCCAGGACCTCGGGAATTTTGGCGTTGCCGGCCGAGCGCGAGGTGATGCTGGTGCCGCAGAACTCGGTGCCCACGGCCGCGCTGGCCGGATTGCCGTAGTCGGCCTTGATGTGGCCTACCCAGTTTTCGTGCACATCGCCGCCCAGCAGCACTGGGTTAGCGACGGCCTGCTTGCGCAGCGAATCGGTGAAGCGCGTGCGTGCTGCGGCATAACCGTCCCAGCCGTCGTTCCAGAGCACCTGGCCCGGGCCCGGGCGGAAATCGCGCTGGCCGAAGAGTGACTGTTGGCCCACGAGATTCCAGCTTCCCGCCCTGGCAGCTGCGCTGGCCCATTCGGCATCGAGCCAGCTTTCCTGCTGCGCGCCCAGCATGCTGCGTGCCGGGTCTTTCCAGGTGGCGCAGCCGGCGGGGTTCAAGGTGCTGGAGCCCGGCCGCCCATCACGCGTGCAGGCCTGCGCATCCTTGTACTGCCGCGCGTCCAGCATGTAGAGCGAGGCCAGCCGGCCATAGGGCAGGCGCTGGTAGATGCGCATCTCGGCGCCGCCGGCCAAGCCCGCCATGGCACGGGTGAGCACCGATGCGCGCAGCGGCATGTGTTCGTAAAACGCCTGGTAGGCGGCTGCGCGCCTGGCCGCGAAATCGGCCACGGGCGGCCCGCTGTCGCCGGGCGAAGCGCCCGCATAGTCGTTTTGCACCTCGTGGTCATCCCAGGTCACAAGCCAGGGACAGGCCGCGTGCATGGCCTGCAGGTCGGCATCGCTTTTGTGCAGGGCATAGCGCGCGCGGTAATCGTCCAGCGTCAGCACCCAGCCACCGGTGGGCTTGCGCACGGCCTGGGCGGCATTCGGGTATTCATAGATGTAGTCACCGAGGAACATTACCAGGTCCAGATCTTCGGCGCGCATATGGCGGTAGGCGCTGTAATAGCCGTGCTCCCAGCGCTGGCAGGAGGCATAGGCCAGCCGCAGCCGCGCCACCATGGCGTCGGGGGCGGGGAAGGTGCGTGTGCGGCCGGTGGCGCTTGCGGCATCGCCTGCGGCGAAGCGGTAGAAATACCAGCGGTCGGGCTCAAGCCCCCGTACCTCCACATGCACCGAATGCGCCAGCCCGGGCACGGCCTGCACCTGGCCGGTCTGCACGATGCGTGTGAAGCCCTCGTCATGCGCGACTTCCCAGCGCACCGGCACCGGCTGAAGGCGCAAAGCCTCATCGCCGTCCAGCAACAGGCGCGTCCACAGCACCACCGATTGGTGGGTAGGCGAACCGCTGGCGATGCCCAGCGCAAAGGGATTGTGGGCCAGCCGTGCCTGCGCGACCGCCCTGCCCGGCAGGTACACGCCGGCGCCCGCCGCCGCCAGCGACTGCAGCAGCCGGCGCCTGTGCATCATGAGCGGCGTATTCATGCCTTCGCCTCTTCAGCGCCGAACCGGCAATCGCACCGTGAAGGTAGTTCCCGAGCCAGCGCTGCTGCGCACGTCTATGGTGCCGCCGTGGATGTCGACCGCGTTGCGCACAATCGCCAGGCCCAGGCCCGTGCCCTGGATGGTGCCGACGTTGCTGGCGCGATGGAAGGACTCGAACAGGTGCGGCAACTCGTCTTCCGGAATGCCTATGCCTTCATCCTCGACTTCCAGCACCACCATGTCTTGCTCGGTCCGGACGCGAAACAGCACCAGGCCGCCCAGCGGCGAATACTTGACCGCATTGGAAAGAAGGTTGCTGAAGATGTGGCGCAGCAGCTTTTCGTCATAAAGCCCCTCCCCCGTTTCGGCGGTGTAGTCCAGGCGCAATTCACACAGGCTGTCCGGCTGCTGCATGCGCGCCTCCTCGACCAGTTGCTGGCACAGCGCCTGCAGGTCCAGCGGATGCGGCTCGAATTCCAGCATCTGCGCATCGGCCTTGCCCAGCAACAGCACACGGTCCAGCATGCGCGTCATGCGTTTGACGCCCGCGGCGATGCTGTCGAGGATTTCAAGCTTCTCGGATTCGGGCAACCGGTTGCCGTAGTGCCGCAGCAATTCTTCGGCGGAGAGGATGCCCGACAGCGGCGTGCGGAACTCATGGCTGGTCATGGCCACGAAACGTGTGCGCAGCTCGTTGAGGGCGCGCTGCTGCTCCAGCGCCTCGCGCGTGTCTTCTTCCGACCTCTTGCGCTCGGTGATGTCCAGGAAAGCCCAGATCACGCCGGACTCCGGCTCCCTGGGCTGAACGCAGCTGCCGGCCATCTGTACCCAGAAGAGCTGCCCGTCGCTGCGCTTGAGCTGCCGTTCGCTGATGTAGCTGCCGGTGGCGATCAGCGCCTCGCGGGCCTCCTTGCCGAATTGCTCCCAGGTGGCCAGGTCGGGATGGATGTAGCTCGAGGGCTGGCCCATGAGCGCCTCACGCGGGCTGCCCATCATTTGCGCGAATTTCTCGTTGACCCATTCATGGCGGCGATTCACCGACAGCACGATGCCCACCAGCGCGCTGTTGAGGATGGCTTCGCGTTCCGATGAGGTGCGCACCAGTTGCGCTTCCAGTTCCTTGCGCCGCGTGATGTTGATGATGACCCAGACCGTGCCCTGGCTCAGGTCGCGCTCGCTCACGGCTTTGCCCGACAGCGACACCCAGATGAGGGTGCCGTCGAACTGTTTCACCTGGATTTCCGCCTCGTAGTTTTCGCCGCGGCTGACGCAGTCGGCCACCTCGCCGCCGACCCGCAGGTATTCCTCGCGCGAGAGGTAAAAAGGCTCCATCGAGGTCAACTCGCTGCTGCCCGCGCCGAAAACTTCCAGCATGGCCTGGTTGGCCCAGCGAAAGCGGCCGTCGGGTGTCAGGAAGGCGATGCCGACGATGGAGTTCTCCAGGATCATCTCGCGCTCTTTGAGCTGCGTGCGGAAATTTTCCTGCGAGGCGCTCAGGGCTTCGACCATGGCATGCTCGGCCAGCGTGCGCGCCTGCGCCTGCTCCTTTTCGCGGCGGGTGACATTGATGCGGTCGGCCAACGCGAAAGACAGCACCACCATCTCCAGCGCCGAGCCTATCAACAGGGAGTTGGCCGTCAGCGCGTTCGACGCCAACGCGCCGGTGTTGTGCAGCGCCAGCGTCACCACCCCCACCAGCAGCAAGGCCCAGGCCGCCAGAAAGTATTTCGCGCCCGGATGCCCGGAACGCACGCTCACCACGCCGACCACCACCAGGGTGATGACGCTGAGGACCGCCAGCACCGTCACCATCAGCGACGACACGATGTAAGGCAGCGTGAGCGCCGCCAGCAAGGTCAGCAGCCAGCCCGCCGCGAGTGCCTGCATCAACCTGTCCAGGCGCGGCATCCTGAGCGCGCTTGACAGAAAGCTGCGCGCGAACAGCACGCCGAAAATCGCCGTCGCCGCCATGCCCGTGGGCGGTGACACACTGTTCCACCAGAGCTGCCCCGGCCAGAGAAATTGCGCGCCGAAACCAGTCAGCGCCGCCTGCGCGATGGCCATGCAAGCCACAAAGGCGACGTAGATCAGATAGGCGCCGTCGCGCACCGAGAAAAACAGCAGCAGGTTGTACAGCAGCAGGCCGATCAGCAGGCCGAAGTACAGGCTGATGGTGGCGTACTCGGCCTGGTCGTGCCGCCATAGCGCCGAAGGTTGCCACAGGTTCACCGGCGCGGACACCGTGCCGCCCGAACTCACCCGCAGGTAAAGCGTGGAAGCGGCGCCGGGCTTGAGGCGCACAGGCATCACGTGGTTGCGGTGCACCACAGCCCGCTCAGCGAAGGGTGACAGGTCGCCGCCCACCTGACGGCTGAAGCCGCCTTTGCCGTCCGGCGCATACAGCTCCAGCCGGTCCAGCGGCGGGTAGGCCAGTTCCAGCATCCAGTCGGCCGGGGCGTCGCGCTCGGCGCGCAGCGTCACACGCAGCCAGATGGCCGAGCGGGTCAGGCCGAAGTTGGTGGCCGGGCCGGTTTGCGGCACCTGCTGCCACCGCGCCTGCGTTTCTGGTTTCAGCAGATCAGCCAGCGCAAGTTCGCCGCCCGCGTCCTCCAGGTAAGAAAAAGAAGGCGACAACACGTAGCGGCCTTCGTGGCCGATGGCAACTTCGGTTCCGGTGTCGGCCTGCGTCACGGCCGCGGTGGCGGCGGGGGGCGGCGCCTTGGCCCTTTGCGGGACTGGCTTCTGCGCGGCGGCCGAAAGGGCCAGGCTTGCCAGCAGCATGGCCGGCAAAACCCAGGGACTGCGCAACCAGCTCCGCCTCATGCGTTGGCGCCAAGGTCTGCCGCGGCACGCCTGAGCACCTGCCCCGGCGCCGCTGCCGAGGCCGGCACCACGCCGGCGGCATGCCGCTGGCCGTTGCAGACTTCATGGCTGATGGCGAGGTTTTCCGCATGGCTGTTGCCGCCCTCGCTGAGCGGCTTGATGTGCTCCAGCGTTGCGGCCTGGGGCGTGACATGTTCGCCGCAGACCCAGCAAGGCACCACGCCGTGAAGCTGCCGCGCCACGGTCTTGTAGATCTTGTCCCGGGTATGGCCCAGCCTGCTCACGATGGCGTTTTCATGACCGTGAAAATACGGCCGGGGAACGGTGGGCGTGCCGGGGCAACGCCTGCTGGGGGCCCGCGCTCATGGACTTCAGCCTATTCGAGCTTGGCCGGCCGCGCGTCCGCGGGTTCGATAAAGGAGTCTTCCCAGTTGGTCGAGAAGCGGTTGTTCTTGTCGATGCGAAGGCCGCCTGTGCCGTCCGGGTTGAAACCGACATCGCGATTGGCGGCCGCCTGGGCAGCCTCCTGCTTGGACTCCTTGTTGAGCTCCTGAAGCGCCTTGTCCTTGGCGGCCCTGACACGCTCGCGGGTGAAGGATTCCAGGTCGGCGTGGAAGCTGCTGTCGCCGCCGCGCGTCTCCTGGTGCTCCTGGATCAGTTCTTCGGGGATTTCACCCAGGAAAGCCGCGCGCATGGCGCTCACGGTGGGCGGCCGGCTGGCTTTGACCGTGGTGTAGGGAATGCCGCAATCGGACAGCAGGGTTTCCTTGAGTTCCCGGGTGGCCCGACTGACATCGCGCTTGCCGCGCAGGTCGACGCAGCCGACCACCGTGCCGTCCAGCGTGCAGATGGTGAAGGTGGTGTAGACGCCATTGAGCAGTTCAAGCAGGCGCTCTTTCTTTTCTTTGTTCTTATCCTTTTCCTTGTCTTTTTCGGTCGGGATGGTAAAGCGCAGCACCGGCAGCTTGAGCATGACCGCATGCTCGGGGAAAGCACTGCGCAGCCATTTCCAGACCTCGTGCTCGTCGTTGGTCACCACCCCGCGCGCGGCCAGCGGCCATTTTTTGGGAATGCGCAGTCTTTCACTCGCCTGTTGCCGCAACCAGCGGGCGTGCACAAGGACGCCGGCCAGCGCGCCCACGGCCACACCCAGCAATGCCATCAGCCATGAAATCAGGTTCAAGATGCGGTTCTCCTCGTTTATGTGGGGCGCGGCTGCCTGGATAAAGCCAGAGGCAGCAAGGGCTGGACGGCCCGTGCAGGCCCAGTGAGTCACAGAAAGCCCGCCGTGTCAATTCGCCGTATCAATTCAACCCACTGCAGCCCAAGCCACTATTAAAACAGGTTTTTCAGGGTCTTCCACCGCCTGGCTGCACAACAGAGCGCCTCAGCCCAGCCGGTGCGGGCACCTGCAGCTATCTGTTTCATAGCAAACCCGCAACGGGTCGGTGCCCCGCAGTGTCGCGCGCAAGACACCTTTGCCACCGGGCGGCCGAGCCGCTATGCTGGACTTTTTTCAGGAGCCGCCATGCCAATGAAGACCGCCCAGGACTTTGACCAGGAACTGCTGATTCTGTTTGACGCCTATGTGCACGGCGGCCTGGACCGGCGCGGCTTCCTGGAGCGCGCCCAGAAATTCGCCACCGCCGGCATGACGGCAACGGCCCTGCTGGCCGCCCTGAGCCCCAACTTTGCCGCGGGCCAGCAAGTCGCCAAAGACGACCAGCGCATCAAGACCGAAACCATCAGCTACCCTTCCTCCGCCGGCACCGGCACCGTCAAGGGCTACCTCGCGAAACCGGCCAGCGCAGCCGGCAAGCTGCCCGGCGTGCTGGTGATTCACGAGAACCGCGGCCTCAACCCTCATATAGAAGACATCACCCGCCGCCTGGCGCTGGACAACTTCATCGCCTTCGCCCCCGATGCCCTGACGCCGCTGGGCGGCTACCCTGGCGACGAAGACAAGGCGCGCGAGTTGTTCGCCAAGCTCGACCAGCGCAAGTGTGTGGAAGACTTCGTGGCCGCCGTCACCTGGCTCAAGGCCAGGGACGACTGCAGCGGCAAGCTGGGCGTGGTCGGCTTTTGCTACGGCGGCGGCATGACGCATACCCTCACCACCCGGCTGCCCGAACTCAACGCCGCCGTGCCTTTTTACGGCAACCAGCCCCCGGCCGAAGACGCCGCCAAGGTCAAAACCCCGCTGCTGATCCATTTCGCGGCGGTCGACGAGCGCATCAACGCCTCCTGGCCGACCTATGAAGCGGCCCTCAAGGCAGCCGGCGCCAGCTACACCGCCTACCAGTACCCCGGTACCCAGCACGGCTTCAACAATGACACCACGCCGCGCTACGACGCGGCCGCCGCCAAGCTGGCCTGGGAGCGCACCGTGGCGTTTTTCAACAAGCAGTTGCGCACCGGCTGACAGCTCGCGTGGGCCTGGGAGCCTTCCGCCCGCCCTTTGGGGCGTTTTTCCCGCCCGTTTGTCTTCTTCGCGAAAACCCTGCCCACCAGCCAGCGGGCATGGCTTTTGCACGCGTTACCATTGGCTACTTTCGCTTTTCGCCTCCCCGTACGGGCCGGCAAGCATTTATCCCTTTCCCTTTCTGGACACTGACTATGAACTTCCTCCACAAGATCGCCGCCACCGCCGGCCTGCTGACCCTCGCCTTCGGCGCCGCCCACGCGCAAACCAAGGAGCTGGTCGTCGGCTCCAGCGCCACCTACCGCCCCTTTGCCTATGAAAGCCCGACCAAGGAAATCGTCGGCTACGACGTGGACATGATCAAGGCCATCGCCCAGAAGGCCGGCCTGCAGATCAAGATCGTCAACACCCCCTGGACCGGCATCTTCGCGGCCCTGAACAACGGCGACGTGGACCTGGTCATCTCCGGCGTCACCATCAACGACAAGCGCAAGCAGTCCTACGACTTCACCACCCCCTACTTCGAAGCGCGCCAGCTGATCGCCGTGCACAGCAACAGCACCGCCAAGGGCCTCAAGGACCTGGCCGGCAAGAAAATCGGCGTGGTCACCGGCAGCACCGGCGACGACATGGCCTCTCGCGAATTCGGCAAGACCAACCCCGACATCCGCCGCTTTGAAAGCACCCCCGTGGTGATCTCCGAGCTGGCCAACAACGGCCTGGACGCCGCCATCGGCGACAACGGCGTGATCGCCTTCCGCACCCAGGAGCACAAGCAGCTCAAAACCGTCAGCGACGCGAGCTTCCCCAAGGAATACTTCGGCATCGTCGTGAAGCAGGGCAACAAGGACCTGCTGGCCAAGCTCAACGCGGGCCTGGCCGCCGTCAAGGCCGACGGCAGCTATGCCGCCATCTACAAGAAGTGGTTCCAGGCCGACGCACCCGCGTTGCCCGCACAATAAAACGCTGAGACTTCCCCGCTATGGAGCAAGTCCTCTGGTTCGGCTGGTTCCGGGCCGACATCATCGCCGAGTACAGCGTGCTGTTCTGGCGCGGCCTGCAGATGACCATCATGGTCACGCTGATCTGCATCGTGCAGGGCACGCTGCTGGGCCTGGCCATCGGCATGGCGCGCGTGGCGGAATCCCGCCATTCGCCCGCGCGCGAACTCTGCAAATACGCCCTGCGCTGGCCGGCGACCGTCTACGTCAGCTTTTTCCGCGGCACGCCGCTGTTCGTGCAGATTTTGCTGATCCACTTCGCCGTGCTGCCGCTGTTCATCAACCCGGCCGACGGCATCGTCATCTCGGGTGAAACCGCGCGCAACATCAAGCAGAACTACGGCGCCTTCCTCTCCGGCATCGTGGCCCTCACGCTCAATGCCGGCGCCTACATCTCCGAGATTTTCCGCGCCGGCATCCAGTCCATCGACAAGGGCCAGGTGGAAGCTTCGCGTTCGCTGGGCATGTCGTTTCCGCGCACCATGTACCACGTGGTGCTGCCGCAGGCCTTTCGCCGCATGCTGCCGCCCCTGGGCAACAACGCGATCTCGCTGCTGAAGGATTCGTCGCTGATTTCGGCCATTGGTCTGGCCGAACTGGCCTACGCCGCGCGCACCGTCGCCGGCGCCTATTCACGCTATTGGGAGCCTTACCTCACGATCTCCGTCATGTACTGGGTACTGACGCTGGGCCTGGCTTACCTTGTCAAAAAACTGGAGGCTCGTTATGGACGAGGTGATTCGCGTTAACCGGCTGACCAAGCAATTTGGTCACACCCCGGTGCTGCGCGGCATCGACTGCGCCATCAAGGCCACCGAAGTCGTCTGCGTCATCGGCCCTTCCGGATCCGGCAAGAGCACTTTTTTGCGCTGCCTCAACGGCCTGGAAGAAGCCAGCGGCGGCGAGGTGCTGGTGCACGGCGTTTCGGTGCACGAACCCAAGACCGACGTCGACGCCCTGCGCTCCGAAATCGGCATGGTGTTCCAGCGCTTCAACCTGTTCCCGCACAAGACCGTGCTGGAAAACATCACGCTGGCGCCCACCAAGGTGCGCAAGCTCACGGCCCTGGAAGCGCGCAACCGCGCCAGCGAGCTGCTGGTCAAGGTCGGGCTGCTCGACAAGATAGACGCCTACCCCAACCAGCTCTCCGGCGGGCAGCAGCAGCGCGTGGCGATTGCCCGTGCGCTGGCCATGCAGCCGCGCATCATGCTCTTCGACGAACCCACTTCCGCACTCGACCCGGAAATGGTCGGTGAAGTGCTGGCCGTGATGCAGGCCCTGGCCGAAGAAGGCATGACCATGGTGGTCGTGACCCATGAAATGGGTTTTGCCCGCCAGGTGGCCGACCGCGTGATGTTCATCGACGAAGGCCTGGTGATCGAGGAAGGATCGCCGGCCGAAATCTTTGACAACCCCCGGGAAGAGCGCACCCAGCGCTTTTTGAGCAAGGTGTTGTGAGCGGCGGCCCGCTTTTGTGGGCCTCCTGCCTGGCCAGCACCTGCCAATCTCCGAAAAGCCCGCCATGACCGCAGTACTCCGAGCCATTCAGGCCGACATCACCAAGCTGCAAGTCGACGCCGTCGTCAATGCCGCCAATTCGTCCCTGCTGGGCGGCGGCGGTGTTGACGGCGCGATCCACCGCGCCGCCGGCCCAGACCTGGTCCATGAATGCAGGCTGTTAGGCGGCTGCAAAACCGGCCAGGCCAAAGCAACCAAGGGCTATAGGCTCCCCGCAAAATTGATCATCCACACGGTGGGCCCGGTCTGGCGCGGAGGCTCCAACGGCGAGCCTGAATTGCTGGCCTCCTGCTACAGGCAATCCATGGAGATCGCGGCCGCCAAAGGCATTGCCTCGCTGGCCTTCCCCAGCATCAGCACCGGCATTTACGGCTATCCCATCGAGTTGGCTGCCCAGATCGCAGTCGCCAGCGTGCGCCTGGCCTTGGAGCAGCCTTCATCGGTGACAGAGGTGGTGTTCTGCTGTTTCTCGGCGCAAGACCTCGCGGTTTATGAGCGGCTGCTCGGTGGCACTTGAGCATACGCGGCGAGCACTTCTGCCGCCAGCCCTCACCCCAACCCTCTCCCAGAGGGAGAGGGAGTAAATCCGAAAAAAGTGGCCGTTTCTTGCGCCCTCTCCCTCTGGGAGAGGGCGGAGGGAGGGCCACGGCCATCGATAACAAACTCAGGCCTGATAACCCCTCAATACCCCGGCACCTTGAGCACCCGCGCCAGGTAATCAAAGAATACGCAGTACAGCGCAATCGGCAGCGGCAGGCCCAACAGCGTCCCGATTAGATAGTCGCGAAATTTCACGCCCGACATCGCCAGCGCATAGTTCAGCGCCGGCGCGGTTTGCAGCAAGGTGCGCAACAACACGACACCGGCCACCGGCCTTGCGTCAAGCTGGGCGAGCACGCGCTGCGCCCACTTGCCCCTGACCTGCCGCAAGGCATCGCCGCCGAGCAGGCGTATCAGCCAGAAGGTGAAGACGCATGAAACCACCGCCGCGCAGTAGGTCGCCACGCCGCCCCAGGCTTCGCCCAGCGCCAACACCGCGGCCGCCAGGAATATCCAGCCCGGGATCTGGACCAGGTTGCCCAGCGCGAACAGCGCAATAAAAACCAGCATGCCGCTGGCCTCGTTGTCCAGAAACTTCCGGTGCAGGAACGCCAGGCTCAGGTTGTCGCGCAGTCCCGAGAGCTGGAACACCACCAGCAACAGGCCCAGAAAGGCCATCACGGCGAACAGTCGTTTGAAGCGATGCATCTTTTGGTCGTGTTACCTGCGCCTGCAGGCAGTTTTCGCCGATTCTAGGCGCCGAACCGGTGCAAACCTCGCCGGCGATATGCCTGAATCAGCTCACGCCGTTCCAATCACGCACACGCATTGAGCCGCATGCATGGAGGGCCAGGACGGCCCAAGGACCCTTGGTGCTTTCTTCTTTGTATGCGAGTACAAAAAAATCAACGAAGAATGTCTTCTCGCGGACCATTGCTCGCAAGCTGGCGACGGATATCGATAACCTGAGCCAGTTCTTTTCCGCTGTTCACTTCCTTCAATATTTTCTTGAAAGCGGGTCAGTGAAAAAGATCATTCCCGGTGCACGTCGTCGTAAATGAACATGTGACCTGCGCCTCCACTCAACGCCAGAACGATTGCACAGGAGCCTTCATGAAAAAAATACTGCTTGTCAGCACTTTGAGCCTCAGCGGATTGCTGCTTGCGCCCGCTCACGCCGAATCCACATACACCACACCTGCCATTGTGGGTTCAACCGCCGCGGCGCGCCTGGATTTCACCATCGTCATTCCGCAAGTACTGTTCTTGCGCGTCGGCACCAGCGCCGGCAACACGTCGACCACAGCCACCGTCGACGCGACAACGTTCACGGTGCCTGCGGCCAACGTCGGCGACGGCAGCGTGATTGCCGGTGTGGGTGGCGACCTGACCCTGGGTGCGGTAACGGTGCGGGTCTACGGCAACGGCGGCAACATCAGCCTCAACTCGGCCACCACCGGCCCCCTGACGACCGGCACCGCAGGCGAAGTCATTCCCTGGAGCCAGGTCAGCGTCGCAGGCGCGGCTCTGGCAGCCACCACAGCCGGCTTCACCAACGCGGCCATTACCCACCCCGCCTTCAATACCGGCGCTGCCGGTGGTGCGGGCACCGCCGCCACGTTGACCGCCACCAATCGCCTTGTCCGTGTCGAAGGCAAGTGGACTTACAGCTACCTCAATGCAACCATCCCCGCTGCCGGCTCTTACGGCGGCACGGTAGCCAAAAACGGCCGCGTGACCTACACCGCCACCCAACTCTGATTCTTCGCGGTTCTCCAGACAAATGGCCTCTGCCGATGAGGCCATTTCATTGACTCTTCCTGACAAGTTTCAAGCGATGCCCATGCTTGCCCTGCCTGCCCTTGCATCGAAACTTTGCCGCGGTGAACCCGGAGTCCGCAGCGCTCTCATCACCGTCAGCAGCGTCTTGCTGTGCACCGGCGTTCAGGCTTTCTCCGTCAGCATCACGCCGGGTACTCCCTCCCTGTTTCTGCAAGTAGGGGTCGGCGCCATGACTGGCGGGAATTTCAGTTCCGGGGGCGTTCCCGGAAACAACGCCACCATCAACCGTGTCAGCGTCACTGTTCCCGCTGCCAGCCTGGGGGGTGGTCCCCTTGCCATGACCACCGACAGCACCACGACGGCAAGCGCCTACGATGGACGCGCGTTTTGCGCGGTGCCCACGCAGGTCTATGTCGGCGGCTTCTACCGTACACCGGGTACGGGCGCCAATGCCACCCTCAGCGCGGCGCCACCAGCGTCGCTGACCAATGCCAGCGGCGACAGCATTCCTTTCAGCGCCGTGTCCTGGGTGTCAGCCGGCGCATCCGACTCGGCACCGACCATTTCCAATGGCACATTCGCCGGCGGCGCATCGCAAGTCCTGCTGAGCATCTCGCGCAACACCTGGTTTGAAAGCTGTCTGCAGTTCAACTACGCCAACACCCAGCTGGTGGGCTCCGGCACTTTCACAGGCAGGGTCGGCTACACCTTGACGGCGCCATGATGAGCAGGCCGTCATGCCTCGCACGAAGCGTCCTCGCGGCCCCCCTGCTGGCCGCAAGCCTGTGCGCCACGGAATGCGCAGCCGCCGCCACGACGCGCGTGGACGACAGCGGCACTGTCGTCAGCCAGGGCGTCCTGCCCATGCGCTGGCGGCAGCTGGTGCCAGGCCGCGGAGCGGACCACTCTGTGCAAGGCAGCGTACGCGTGGCACTGCGCCTGAACCTCTCGCGCTGGCTGAACCAGCCCGTCAAGCTCTATATGGGACTGGCACCGGTGGCGGGCGAACCTATCCGTGCCGCATGGCGCACCCAGGGTCGTTTGCTGCCCGGAACTGTCCGCAGTGGCGCGCGCGCGCTGGTTTTTGACGGCATCGCCGGCGCGGCCTCGCTGGAAGAAACCCTGGAGCTCACGCTCAGCACCGACGGCAGGGCCCTGGTTTCCACGCAGGCACTGCAGTTTTATTTTGAGGTGGACACTCCATGAACAGCCTTCGCGTGGCGTTTGCCCGGCCCTGCCTGGCGGGCCTTTTTTCCCTTGCGGCCGTCCTTGTCCCACCGGTCGCGGGGGCCGGCGAGTTCGCGCTGGCGGTGTCCCCTCCGCGGTTTGAACTCGAGCTCAAGCCCGGTGAGCGTAGCCGCCAGGTCATCGAGATCACCAATGCCTCGGCGACCGCCACCAGCTTCGGCATCAAGACGGCCGACTGGCTGCTGGGCCCGGATAACTCGGTGACCTTTTCCGACGAACTGCAGCCCGGCAGCTGCAGGCCGTGGGTCGCCATCGAGCGGCGCGAGCTCATCATGGCGGGGGGCCGGCCCTATCGCTTCCGTTTCGAGGTCGACGTGCCGCCCGATGCCCAGGCCGGTGAGTGCCGATTCGCCATCCTGCTCGAGGGCCAGGAGCAGCTCACGCGCATGGAGTCGGGCCCGCCCATCCCGTTTGCGGCTCGCCTGGGGATTGTGGTGTACGCGGCCATCGCGGGTGCGGTGCCGGAGCTAAGCATCGCCGGGGCCGGGGTCCAGCCCCTTAACGGCCAGCCCACACCCGTCCTGCAGGTACGCAACAGCGGCACGGCCCATGGCCGTGTGAACGGCTTCCTGGCAGGCACGGATGCCTCCAACACCGCGCTCGAATTCACGCCCGCCAACACCCCGATCCTGCCGGGTGAAACACGCGCGATCTTCCTGAGCGCAACCCGTCCCGGCGACCAGGACAGCGCCGCGAAAATCCGGTTTCCGGTCACGGTGCGCGGGAAGCTCGATTGGGGCAAAGGCAAGACGCAAAACATTGAACAGCACTTCGCGCCATGAAAGCGCAGGCGCATCCGCCGGCCGCTCTTTCCCCCAGTTCGCGCAGATGGCGCCAGCGCCTCGCGGGACTGTGCGCCGGCCTGGCAACGGCGGCGGCACTGGGCCAGACGGGCACACCCTACATTGATCGCGTCATGGACGGCCAGCCTGAAATCGACGGCGGCCTCCAGCTCAAGGCCAGCAGCTACAACGAAGCCGGCTGGCCGCGAAGCTGGCGCATTGACTACTCGGTGTTCCGGCAGACAGGCAACGGAAACACCGCAACCCGCGCGATAGACCTCGGCGGATTCATCGACACCCCTAACCACGGCGCCCTGTCCGTCCACGCCAGCCTGGCCCGGCAAGGTTCCGGCACCTTCGCCTCCCAGGCGGCGGCCGGGGATCACGATTGGCGCATTGACCAGCGGGCATTGCCGCTGGACGGCGGATGGTTTGCCAATCACCAGGCCGGCAGCATCAACACCGGCAGCACGCGGCTCGCGCGCGGCACAGGCCGGGTGTCCGTCCCCACGACGGCGATCCAGGGGATAGGCGGCCAGTGGTACCTGCAGGACACCCTGGATCTGAACGCGGCGGCGGGACGCACAGGCCTCTTCAGCGGGGTCAACGCCGCCGGCTTTGAGGCTTCGGGCGGCAGCATCTCCTCTCTGGGTGCGCAATTTCGGGTGCCCATCGCCAAATCGGGTGGGTCGGCTGAACGCGGCGATGCGGCCTTCCAGCTGATGGACGGCAAAAACATCCCCACAGGCGCGGCCTCCGGCGCCACCCAGGACACGCGCGCCTACTTTGCCGCCGCATCCTGGGAGGGCCCCGCCCCATGGGGAAGCGGGCTGGCCGCCGGCTATGACGCGGCCAATGAACGCGTGGGCGGCCTGCGCCTTCAGGCCAATATGGTGCAAAGCCAGGGCACGCAGGACGGCGCGGCGACAGGCCTCTGGCTGGACGCCGCCTGGCGAACCGAGCGCTGGCGCCAGACCGCGGGCTTGTTCCGCTTTGAACCCAAACTGCGATGGGGCACGACAGGCCTTGCCGGCGACCTGCAGGGGTTGTACTGGCAGGGCGACACATCCGCACGCCAATGGCAAGCCGGGTTTGCCGTCGAACTGAGCGACAGCGTCAGCGGCGGCCAGGCGGGCAGCGCAGCCTCGGGGGGCAGCGTCTTCGCCAGCCTGAACGGCCGCTACCTGCTGGACATGCGCAACTCGGTGGCCGCGGTGCTGAGTTTTCGCACCATCACCAGCCCCGGGCAGGCGATCCAGCTCTCATGGAACCGCAACGGCGACTGGGGCCAGACACAATGGCGCGCCGATCTGGCCAATGCCCAGGGCGCGCGAAGCCTCAGGCTGGGGCTTGACCACAGCTGGCCGGTGCAATCGACCACCTTCCTCAGCACCTCCTTGGCCCTGGAGCGGATCAACACAAGCGACCAGCCCACCCTCGGCTTGATCTGGGGTGTGCTGGCCACCCTGTCGCCCTGGCCGCAATGGTCCATGGACGCATCCCTGCGCGGGACACGCCGCAGCGGCGGCAGCGAATCGATGAACGCCAACATCGGCCTGAACTGGCAAGCCTACGGCGGATGGTCGCTCTCCCTGCGCTACACCGAGTCGCGCGGCCAGGAATCCCCGCAGGCACTGGTCGTCTCCGCCCTGACCGCGGCCACGCTGCCAGGCAACCCGGTCACCCAAAGCAACCGCAGCCTGCAACTGCTGCTGCGCTACCAGGGCAACGCCGGCACGGCAAGCGCACCGCTGGGCGGCCTGCCAGGCACAGGCGCAGGCAGCCTGGGCGGAACCGTCTTCTTCGACGCCGACGCCAACGGCCGGCGGGAAGCGTCCGAAGCCGGCGTGCCGGGCGTCACCGTCATCCTCGACCGGCGCTATGTGACGCAGACAGACGCCCAGGGCAGGTATGAGTTCCCCTCGGTCGCGGCCGGCGAGCACCTGCTCGAAATCTCCCCGGACAACATCCCGCTGCCCTGGAATCCCGTTCTTCGCGATCCCCTCAAAACCACGGTCCTGGTGCGACAAGCGCATTCGCACGATTTCGCGGTGCAACGCGAACGCTGAAGCACGGCGGCGCCCGCCGGCAAATAAATTTCATGGGGCCTGTAAGAAAGCCGCAGCTCGCCCGACCAAACCCCAACGCAGCAAACATTGCGGCGAACCGAGAGGAGCATTCTCAGATGAACACCAACAAACAGGCGACCCACCCCAGCATTCACCCCGGCTGGCTGCGCGCCATGCACTGGCTGAATGCGCTGGCCGTGGTCGTGCTCATGATGAGCGGCTGGCGCATCTACAACGCCACCGCCTTCCTGGGCTTCACCATTCCCAAGGACCTCACGCTGGGCGGCTGGCTGGGCGGTGCGCTTCAGTGGCATTTCGCCGCCATGTGGCTGCTGTTCTTCAACGGCATTCTTTACCTGGCCTTCAATATCTTCACGCGGCGGCTGTTCCACAAGTTTTTCCCGCTCACCCTCAAAGGCATCGCGGCCGACCTGCTGGCAGCACTGAAGGGCAAGCTCGCCCATGCCGACCCGCGCCACTACAACATGGTGCAGCGCCTGGCCTACCTCTTTGTCATGGCTGACAGCGTGCTCATCGTTGTTTCGGGCCTGGTGCTCTGGAAATCGGTGCAGTTCCCCCTGCTGCGTGAACTGATGGGTGGCTACGAAGGCGCGCGCCTGGTCCACTTTTTTGCGATGGCGGCGCTTGCCGGGTTTGTCGCCGTGCACCTGGTGATGGTGGCACTGGTGCCCAAAACCCTGGTCTACATGCTGCGCGGCCGCTGAACACCGCCCCCTCAAGGAACACCCATGAACATCCAACGCCCCAGGCGCCTCACCAACATCGACGGCGATGCCGTCCTCAAGGAAGCGGTCGACCGCATCGCGACCGCGAACAAGCTCTCATCGGCCCGCCGCAACTTTTTGCGCGGCTCGCTCACCCTGGGCGGCCTGGCGATGCTGAGCGGCTGCATGCTG
Source organism: Polaromonas sp. P3_B1 (assembly GCF_056402935.1). Classification (NCBI taxonomy): domain Bacteria; kingdom Pseudomonadati; phylum Pseudomonadota; class Betaproteobacteria; order Burkholderiales; family Comamonadaceae; genus Polaromonas; species Polaromonas sp. P3_B1. The sequence goes on along the minus strand of NZ_JBFUGK010000010.1, from coordinate 6,619 downwards.
GACGACAGCGAATCCGTCAACACCGCCCTCAGCCGCATTTCGCGCGTCAACGATGACGTGCAAGGCCTGCTCTTCGACCCGAATCGCCTGGCGCCCACTTACCCCGATTCCATGATCACCCGGCCCTTTCCTTTCAACGCCTATTACGGCGAAGACGAGGTGCGTGAAGTCGACGGAGAAAACTTTCGCCTTGAGGTTGCCGGCCTGGTCGCCGACAGGCGTAAATGGTCGCTGCCCGAGCTGCGCGCCATGCCGCAGGCCGACCAGGTCACGCGCCACATCTGCGTCGAGGGATGGAGCGCCATCGGCAAATGGGGCGGCGTGCCCTTCTTTCATTTCCTGCGCAAGGTAGGCGCCGACACCACCGCCAAATACGTCGGCTTCAAATGCGCCGACGACTACTACACCAGCATAGACATGGCCACCGCCCTGCACCCGCAAACCCTGCTGGCGCTGACCTACGACGGCCAGGTGCTGCCGCCCAAATACGGCTTTCCGATGAAGCTGCGCATGCCCACCAAGCTCGGCTACAAGAACCCCAAACACATCCAGGCGATTTTTGTCACCAACACCTACCCTGGAGGCTACTGGGAAGACCAGGGCTACAACTGGTTCGGAGGGAGCTGAGCCCGCTCAGAGACCCCGCAACGCCGGCAAGGCATTCATCCATCAAGGGCTCTTGCCGTTTTTTTCTTCAATAACTTTCCAACACACTCATCAAGGACACACACCATGAACACCAAGACTTTGACCGCCGCCCTCCTGTCTGCCTGCATGCTTTTTGCCGGCGGCAGCGTATTGGCCCAGGACGCCATGAAAAAGGACGCCATGGGCAAAGATGCCATGGGTAAAGATGCCATGGGTAAAGATGCCATGGCCAAGGATGGCATGAAGAAGGATGCCATGGGCAAGGACGCCATGGCGAAAGATGCGATGGGCAAAGATGCAATGGCCAAGGACGGCATGAAGCATGACGGCGACAAGATGGCCTCGGCCAAAAAAGACAAGATGAAGAAGGACTCCATGGCAAAGGACGGCATGAAAAAAGACGCCATGGCGAAAGATGCCATGGGCAAGGATGCGATGGGCAAAGACGCCATGGCCAAGGACGGGATGAAGAAATAACAGGCCCGCAAGCCCTCTTCAAAAGCCACGGCGCTCCGTGCGCCAAGTAAGGCGCTCACGGGCGCCTGGGCTCATTGTTTCCAGGGGTAAATCAGGGTGGATTACTGTATTTATATCCAGTAGTATTGGGGTTCTTACAGAACAACAATACCGCCCCTGCCAGGGGCAAAGGACAGACATGCAGCTTTCCCACACCCCTGTGCCTCGGGCCGCTACACCGCTGGTCCGCCCGCAAGCGGGCCGCGCACCCGCGGCCTCCATCTGGCCTTTTTATGTGCAGTCGCCACGGCCCTGCTTCGATGTCGAGCTGAACGCGCGGTGCGTGCTGGAAACCTCGGCACGCTACTTTTCAGCGCCGCTCGCGCCTGAACCGGGCACAGGCGCTCACCCCACCCGCGCCCAGAGGGAAAAGAGGTGAACTCTGGAAGTTTGGTTTTTACTCCTTCTCCCTCTGGGAGAAGGCGGGGATGAGGGCCGGCGGTGCTCGATGTGTGAGCCGCGCATATTTAAAGGCCGCAAACCCTCACCCTACCCTCTCCCAGAGGGAGAGGGATTGAAATCAGGGTGCGGGCGCTATATCAAAAAGCAACCGACGCCTGCATCCACAACGTAGGCCGCTTGGCCGCCGAAGCCGGGATGGACGTCGGCAAGCCACCGTCGGTGCGCCAGGCCAGCGAAGAACGCAGTTGCACCGGGCCCAGGCCCGCGTTGAGGCCCACGCCCACACCCGCCAGGTTGCGGCTGTTGGAAGCAGCGGGGCCGAAAGGCTTGCGGTTGATCGTGACCTTGCCCACGTCATAGAACACCGTGGCCTGCACATTGGGCATCACGTTGTGGCGCAGCTCCACCGTGGCGCGGTAGCCTTCGTCGCCGCTGGCCTCGCCTTGCGGATAGGCGCGCACGCCGTTGATCCCGCCCAGCGAGAATTTCTCGGACGAATCCAGGTTCTTGCTGGCGGTCTGCCCGGTCACGGAAAGCGCCAGGAAGGTGCTGTCGGTAAAGCGCTGCAGGCGGTTGGCGCCATAGCTGAAGCGCGTGTAGCTGCCGTTGGACTGGGCCGAAGCTGCATCGATGGCCAGCGCCGTGGGCGAATTGATGCTCAGGTTGCCGAAGGCCACGCTCAGGTCCACACCGGTGATGCCGCCGCCGCCCAACGCGTCCTGCAGGCTGCCCGAAAGGCCGAAGCTGGTAACGCCGACTTTTTTGGGCGTGAAGGTGGCCGTGCCGTCCACATAGTCCTTCAGGCTTTTGTCTTCGTAAGAGACCGTGCCGTTCAGGTTCGTGAACTGGCTGCGGATAAAAGGATAGGCCGCGAACACGCTGGTGCTGGTCGCCGTGCCGTGGGCCTGCAGGGCTTCGAACTCCTTGCCCAGCTTGTAGTGGATGTCGGAGTAAGCCGCGCCCAGTTTCAGGCCGTCGCTGCCGACGGGCAGCTGGTAGGCCAGGCGGGCAAACGTCAGGCCGGAGCCGGCCGTCAGCACATTGGCCGTGAGCTGGTCGCCAATCCGCAGCGGGCTCACCAGGTTGAAGGTGCCGGCCAGGCGGAACTCGCCGGTGTAGCGGCTGCCGTAGTTGTCGGCCACCACGCTGCCGCTGTAGGGCTTGGCGGGGTTGACCTCGATCAGCAGTTCGGAGGTGCCCACGCTGGCACCGGGCTGCAGCGTGGCGCGTGAGGTGCTCACGCCGGGCGTGTCCTGCAGCAGCAGCAGGCCGCGGTCTATCTGGTCGCTCTTGATGACGTCGCCGTCCTTGACCTGCCCCAGGTAGGCCTGGGCGCGCTCGTCGCTGAGCAGCGACTGGTTGTTGATCTTGTGGCTGGAGATGCGTCCTTCGATCACGCGAATGGTGACGGCGCCGTCGGTGATGTCCTGCGCCGGCAGAAAGGCGCGGGCCACGGCAAAACCCTTGCCGCGGTAATAGGCGGTGATGCGGCGCGCGGCGGCATTGAGCTGGCTCAGCGATTGCTCGGCGCCGACCAGACCGGCCACCAGGGCTTGCAGCTCCGCCGTGGGGATTTCCTGGTTGCCGGTGATGGCAATGGACTTGACCAGCACCTGGGCCTCGCCCTTCTGGCTCAGGTCTGCGGATTCCTCGATACGTTGCAACGGTGCGGCCTGCTGCGGCGGCAGCGCCGGGGCCTGGCGCAGGTCGCGCAGCACCTGGCCGGCGTCGGGCACAGGCGGGGTCTGCGCCCAGGCGCCGCCGTGGATTGCCAGCAACAGCGCCGAGGCCAGGGTGGAAAGAGGCAAGGAATTGGTTTTCATTGTTTCACTTCGATATGACACTCACGCGGCTACACACGGCAACGGCCGCCACCCCAGGGCCGCCAGCCGCGTCCTCCCGGCATCCCACGATTTTCTGTATCCCCGGACCGCGGCGCCATACTGCAAATGCAGCAGATGCGCCGCTCCCGCACTGTCGCAGAGCGCGGCCGGCCTGTATGTCCCTATTTTTAGCGACATAGACGACAACGCCCAGGGCTTTGACGTGGAAAGCGCACTGGCGCAGGCGCATCATGAGCCTCGAGGCCTTGCACCACGGCAAGCCCCTTGCAGCACGGCCAAGGCCTTTTGGCTGGCCTCGTCGCCCGACTCCACCCCGGCGGCGGACAAGGCATCGGCCAGGGCGCAGGGGTCCTGGCCGGCTTGGGCATTGGCCGGACGGCCGACACCCGCCAGGTAAACCATGGCACTGCGGTAGGCCTCGTCGATCAGGAACCGGGGCTCATCGCCTCGAATGATCAGCCTGCCGCCCGTGATGTCAAACCCCTCCTGGCCCGACCAGGCGCTGTAGATGCCGGGGTTGATACCGCTGGCGGCCGTGACGCCCGCCGCGCCCACGCCCGACTGCTGCGCGCCGTTAAAGGCCACGCTGGTATCGGGCAGCGTGAGCGGCTGCAAAAAGCCGCGCAGCAGTGGGCCGGTCTGGCCCTCGTAAATGCGCCAGGTGGCCGTGCTGCCGCCCTGCGTGGCGATGTCCCAGCCGCTGAAGGTGGCGGCCTGCAGCATCTGGCCGCTGGCCTTGCCCGTGCCGCCCGCACTGGTGGCCTGGCCCGAGCTATCGATATCCCAATAGCTGTCGCGGGTCACCGCGGTGCCGAACTCCTCGCCCACCAGCCCGCCCACCATGCCGGTGGCGCTGACGCGGCCGGTGCTGTAGGCGCGTGTGATGGTGCCGTCCAGCGAACTGCCGACCAGCCCGCCCACCCTGTCACTGCCCGTCACGGCGCCGCCGGCGTAGGCGTCGGTGATGCCGCCGTCGCTGAGTTCGCCCACCAGCCCGCCGACATAGTCGCTGCCCTGCACCGATGCCGTGCTGTAGACATTGCGGAAGGTGGTGCAGCAGCCCTGCCCCGCGATGGCCCCCACAAAGTCACCGCCGGTGATGCTGCCGCCGACCAGCCCCAGGTTCTGGATGCTGGTGCTTTGTGTGAGGCCAAAGAGGCCGACAAAGTTGTCGCCAGGGCGGTTGATGAACAAGTTGCTGATCCTGTGGTTCAGGCCGTCAAAACGCCCCTCGAAAATGCCGGGCGCGCCCACGCCGCCCAGGGTGTCAAAGCCCGAGCCGGCGTTCCAGTTCACCGTGGCGCTCGCATCGATGTCGGCGCCCAGCACATAGTTGCCGGTGGGGTTGCCGTTGATGCCCTGCAGGTCGGTGCCGGTGGTGCTGCCGGCCGCCCCCAGGCTGGTGATGACCTTGTAGGGCTCGGTGACACCGTCGCTGCCCAGCCGGGTGCTGAAGTTGTCGCCGGCCCGCAGGTTGACCGGGGCGCGCACGTTGTAAGTCGCCGTGTTGCCCGCGTTGAGCGCGCCCAGCCCGTATTCCAGCGCCAGCTTGCCGTTGGCGTGCTGCGAGGTGATGGACGCGTTGATGTTGATGTTGCGCCAGGCGCTCAAGGTCAGCGTGGTGCCGGCGTTCCAGGTGACCGCCGCATTGACATGAATGTCGCCGGCCTCGCTGCCGCCCGCATTGTTGGTCGCCAGCGCCACATTGCCCAGGTTGAGGTTGTTGGCCAGCGTCGTCGCGCCCATGCCGCTGCCGGTCAAGCCGCCGCTGCCCGCGGTGATGGTGAAGTCGGTCGGGTCGATCAGCCAGCTGCCGTGGTTTCCGCTGGCGGCCAGCGTGGTGATGACAGCGCCGTCGGCTACCTTCACGTGGGCCGCGCTGGTTTCGACAAAGCCGCCGCTGCCGCTATTGGGAGCGCTGGCATCCAGTGTGCCGCCCACATTGACGGTACCGCTCTCCATATCGCCCATCAGCAAAATGCGGCCGGCTTTGTTCTGAATCGTTTTGGCTTCAATCACGCCGGTGTTGTTGACTGTGGCCATGGTCAGGCTGTCCATCGCTTTGGCCGACAGCAGCACCTGACCGCCGTTGGCCTGGATCAGCTGTTTGTTCTCAGCCAGCGCCCTGATCGCACCCTGGTCAATGCTGTAGCCCAGCAGGCTGCCGTTGTCGAGGTTGAGCGTGACCTTGTTGCCGGCAGCCAGCAATGCCGTGCCCAGTGAGGCCGTCATCACGCCTTCATTGCGTACCTCGGGCGCCAGCAGCGCCAGGTAACCACCCTGCCCCGCGTTCAAGTTTCCCTTGTTGACAACCGAGCCGCCCGAGCCTGTGAATAAATGCCTGCCCGCCATAAATTCGGCATTGCTCATGTTCAAGGTCGAAGCGACCAGGCCGCCGACGTTGACTTGAGAGCTCGCGCCAAACAGCACGCCATTCGGGTTCAGGATAAACACCTGGCCATCGGCCGTCAGGCTGCCGAGCAGCTCGCTCGGGCTGCTACCCGTGATGCGGTTCAGCGCAATCGCCGCCGCATTGGGCTGGTTGAACACCAGTGCCTCGTTGGCGCGGGTTGACAGGCTGGTCCAGTCGATCGCCAGGCGCTGGCTGCTTTGGTTGATGGTGGTGGTATTGCCCAGCGTGAAGACACTGCCCGTGCCGGCGGCAACACTGGCATTGCCCGCATCGGCGGCCCGGGCCTGCTGCGCAAGACATGCCACGGCAAGCACCAAGCCTGCCATTCCCAGGGAAATAGTCGTCCTGCCACGGCCCCTGGCGTTCTCCGCCACGGCGACACCGCTGTTGGAAACCGGGCTCCAGACCAGGCGGTAAATGCGGTTGATGCTGGCGTGGCTTTTCATGATTCCTCCTTGCCTGCCAGCGATGGTATGCCTCTTGGTGCTGCTCGCCCAGAGGGGGAACATTACAAATGAAATTGTGGGCCGGGTCTTGCTCCGGCCTTTCGCGCTCTTCCTCCTCCTTCCTCTTCTTGGTCTTGCTGGCCGGGACTCGCCCCGGCGGGCGAGGCACTTTTCTTTGCTTCGCCAAAGAAAAGTACCCAAAAGAAAGGCGACCCGCAGTCTGGGTCCCTACGCTTCGCTTCGGGCAACCTGCGGTGCTCGAGCCAAGCGGGGTCAAAAACAACTCGCTTCGCTCAAACAAGTTTTTGCCCTGATCCGCTTGTCTCTGCGCTCCTCGGCCCAGCCAGGAC